>CAZUVQ010000084.1:0-7742 GCA_964623915.1 uncultured Oscillospiraceae bacterium | reverse complement strand
CAACAGGTGGTGTTATGGAAGCAGCTTTACGTACGGTAGCAGAAATCCTTAACGGGGAACCTTTGGATAGCCTTGATTTTGAAAATGTCCGCGGAGTTGAAGGCATTAAAGAAGCAACACTAAATCTCGGTGGCATGGATGTCAAGGTTGCCATAGCTCACGGCCTTGGTAATGCAAGAAAGCTTTTGGAAAGCATTAAAGCCGGTGAAGCAAACTACCACTTTATAGAAATTATGGCTTGCCCGGGCGGCTGTGTAAACGGCGGAGGTCAGCCCATTGTTTCTGCTAAGGACAGAATGGATAAGGATATTCGTGTTGAAAGAGCAAAAGCTCTTTATTCAGAGGATAAGAATGCGACAGTTCGTCAGAGCCATCGCAACGCTGATATAGATAAGCTTTACAAGGAATACTTTGAAAAACCCGGTTCCCATAAAGCTCATGAATTACTTCATACCCATTATGTTGAAAAACCTAAATATTAAGTTAAATAATATATACGCGTAAAAAGGCTGTTGCAAACGATTGATTAAATCGAATTGCAACAGCCTTTTAAAATTCAGACAGCTAACATATGTTAGTGTAAAAATCTATTACATATTAAGTATTTTAAAACCTTAATCACCCAAATGATATACAAACAGACTGCCTGCCATAGGTTCATAAAAACCTTCGCATTTTGCTGTAGTAATAAATAAATCCTTCATATCGTCACCGCCTAAACAGCATGATGTGACGTTTCTGCATGGCAGATTGATTGCGTGAATCAATTCTCCTGTTTTAGGATTCCATCCACCTACTCTTCCGCCGCCCCATTCGGCTACCCACAACGTATCATCAGTACCGACACACATTCCGTCAGGTGCGGCATCGCCGTTAATTTTTATAGCCATCCTTGGGTTGGAAATGTTACCTGTTTTTAAATCATAATCATATGCCATAACATTTTTTGTAGGAGTATCTATAAAATACAATGTCTTATTATCGGTTGAAAATCCCAAACCATTTGATACAGTTATTCCACTAATGAGTTCTCTTGATCTTCCATTTTCAACCGAATATAAAAAGCCGCCGTTTTCAACACGCTCTAAGTCTCCCATGGTTCCAACAAGAAATCTGCCCGAAGCATCTAACTTACCGTCGTTAAAACGCATTCTTTTATCTGTGCAAGGAGTAGTGATAAACTTTAATTCCTCTGTTTTAGGATTAAGTGAAAAAATACCTTCTTTTTTTGCGACCAATAAGTTACCGTCTTCTTTCAAAACAGCACACCCAACAACACTGCCGACATTATAATATTTACACTCTCCTGTTGTTACATCATAAGCATACACAGCATTTTTTCTTATATTAACAAAATATAAAACTTTATTTTTTACATCCCAGCACGGTCCTTCAAGCAACTTTGCCCCATTGTAAAATAATAACTCTAAACTCATTTTTACCCCTCTTTAAGTTATACTTTTTTGCTTTAACACTAATTTAAAATGATTAAGCCGCCGTCTTTAATATGCGGTAATTTGATTTTGTTCTCTTCTACTGTAAGGTTAAGTGTTTCCGAATTACTATAAAATACAGCCTCTTTTACATCAAATTCAGTTGTAATTTCAATGTCCTCAATTAATTCTTTTGCTGTATTATTTGTAAGGCAAACAATATAATAATCCTTGCCCTTCAAAAGCTGTAACATTACACGTTTGTTTGCTTTTACTAAAGGTTTTTCTAAGTTATCAAAAGTGTCTTCAATTTCTAAAAGCGGTTTGTAGCAGGCATATGGGAATTCCTCCTTATAATGCTTGTAACCATAGCAAGGTACACCTTCTTCAGCAGACTCACTTGCTTCATATACTTTGCCGCCGCAACTTATGAATTCATCAATCATATTAATTTCTTTTGATGATAATTTTTCACAAATTGGTATATATAGATTTTTTATTCCAAGCACATTATCCTTTAAATGCTCCGCACGAACAATATTTACACTGTATCCAGCTTTTCTGAGCTCAGTATATATTCTATAAAAATGTTTACAATTTGAGTTGTGCATAAGAGTATGAAGATTTTCATTTTCATTTTGCTCAGCATCACATATGAAGCTTGCATAATCAGACCATAAAAGACCAATACCGTAATTAACTTTATCTGCATTAACAAGATAATCAGAAACAGTGTTTATCATTTTAACCATATTTGCGGCATTATCATAGTTGGGTGTTTTGCTTCCATCATAGTTTACAAGTCCACAGCCATTTGGTATCGGCGTTGCTTCTGATGGGTAATCTCCCCTCCACTGATAATAGACAATGCCTTTAGTCCCTGAACCTAAAATTGCATAGGTGGATTTGTTGAATGAGCTTGGCGGTATTTTTGTTCTGGAGTCAAGCTCAATACACCACGACTCCTTTCAATATTTATAGGTTTGCCCGCATTCACTGCATCTAAAGCCATTTGCACATGAAGATAGTTTGGAGTACAAACTTCAACTGCATCAACCTTGTCACACATGATTAATTTTTTGTAGTCGGTAAATCTATATTCTATATCAATTCCAAATTCATCACCTATTTGATTGAGCCTGTTTTGATCAATATCACAAATTGCAACCACCTCAGCATCCTTACAGTCCCTAAGCGGTTTTATGTGAGCTGAATAAGCAATTGCCCCGACGCCGATAATACCAACACCAATTTTTTTCATTTTCCTTCCTCCATTATCTTAAACACCAATGTCAGGTGCTATTTTCTTTATTTGATAATTTTATTATATCACTCGCATATATTGAATAACAATAGAGAAATCAACATATTATTTGTACATTTAAAACACTTGGTTAAATAATTAACAATGGAGTTATATTTGACTTTTCTCTGCGATAATTGTATAATTAAATAAAAACAGATATTAGGAGAGGACACAAATGAAAATTATCCCTCTTGGAGAATTATATCAAACCGATTTTTCAGTTCATAAACTGTTCTCAATGATTCAATACTGGAAGGACGGTGATACATATAGTTATGTGGATAGCGCAAGACCTTCTCATGGCCTCCTGTATTTTTGTAATTGCGGTGCAAACTATACCATAGATGGCAAGCCTCCGCTACATGCGAATAAGGGAGATATTGTCTATATCCCAAAAGGAGCAAAATACATCTCAAGATTTTCAGATGCAAAAAAGGAACTGGAAGGTATAATTTTAATTGAGTTTTTAATATCTGACAGCGAAAACAACCCTATAGCCTTACATGATGATATTAATATTATTACTCCTCATAATCCTTTGCATTTTTACAATGCCTTTTCCGAGATGGCAAAAGCTTACTATTCCAGCCTTCAAAGCCCTGCACTCCTAAAATCCATATTATACCGGATACTTGCTGAATTGAGCAACATACAAAGGCGTGCTAATATTAATTCAAGGGAGTATATAAATATAAGAAAGGGTATTATCTATTTGGAAGAAAATTTAAAGCAGGATTTAAGCATAGAGGAAATTGCAAAAATGTGTAATGTCAGCAGCAATTGTTTTAGGCGAATCTTCAAAAAGTATTCGGGTATGAGCCCTTCTGATTACCGCCTGAATGCAAAAATATCTAAAGCTAAACAGTTATTGGAGAGCAATAATGTAAGTATATCTGAAATAGCTGATATATTAGGTTTTAGCGATGCTGCTTATTTTAGCCGTTTATTTAAACAAAAAACCGGAATACCCCCTAAAGAATATTCCGCACAATTTATAAAATGAACTTTAAACTGGCTGTACTTTAGGCAAGCCCAAAATACTGCCAGTTTTAATATCAATCAGACGCTATTTTATTGGTATAAACATTTATAGTATTACCACTGCCATATCCACATTGAGAATTCCATATAGGTGCAATCGTACCGTCATTTTTGAATACAAATACTCCGACTATATCATTTCGGGTAAGATCCGTAAATATGTGTGTTGTAACCTCACAAAGCGGATCATAGGGAATGATATCTTTCAATAAATAAGCCTCGCCTGATTTCGTATACCTAGCTATATAACATTTGCTGTTACTGTCAAATTTTCTTCCGTAAAATCAACGGACAGTACCTGTTTTTCGCTGATTTTACTTGATTTTTTTACTTTTTTATAATATAACTTGCTCCTCCTCAAAAAGAGGAAAATGGAATTGTAAAAGCCCAAAGAAAGGAGCAAGTTACATGCAAAATATTATCTCTTTCAATGAAATTCGTTCCTTTATACGCAGAGCTTATCGTCTTATATTCCGGAAAACACATTAAATACTCGCTTTACAAGTGCAATTGCAGCTTCGCAGGTACAGTTTGCTTTAGGCAAGAAAGCTCCTTCTGCCCCCTTGATTATTTCTTTTGAAGCAAAGTAATTTACACCTTCAAGCGCCCATTGGTCAATTTCATATCCGTCAATAAACTGGGGTGGATTTGCTATGCTTGTGTCGATTGCAGGAAGCGCAACCTTGACCATTCTAAGCAGCATGGTGGCAATTTCCTGGCGGCTCACCTGATTGCCGGGAGCAAACATTCCCTGTCCTACACCTGCAACAATTCCAAGGTTATAAGCTTTGAGCACCATCTCATTGTTCGTATCTGTGAATGTACCTGCCGGAGCAGACCCTGCTGTTTTGCCTGTCATTGACTCATATAATTTTATGACAAGCTCGCAGAATTCCTCTCTGTTTATTGGTCTTTGAAAATCCACTGTAACCTTATCTGTAACCAGCCCATCATCAATGGCATTATTTATTTCCTGAACCGCCCAATCGGAAACACTATTTTGTCCCGACACAACATAACCTGAAACAGGTTGGTTTGAGCCTTGCGAAGGTGCAGCATCAGTAGTGACAAAAAGCGGAGCTTTTGCAATAATTGCATCGCTTGTGTAGCTACCATCTTTCGCATAAAGCCTTATTTCATATTCGCCGGGCTCATAGGGCGCTCTTGTAGTCCAAATGCCAAGAGTTTTATCTAATTCAATAACATACTCCCATGTACCGTATTCTTCAGGACGTGCGTTTTTGTTTGTAATAGAGACAAAAGCTCCCGATTGTTTTTGCGCTTCGGTAACCCCTGTTACAGTAATTTTTACGAGATTATCGGGTAAAGCATATGATATATCAGGTGTAACAGATGCCTGAGCCGTTGAATAAGTAATAATAAGCGGAACGCTTATTGCCAACGAATTTTCATAATCCTTGTCTGCCGCGTAAAGGCGCAGTTCATATTCTCCAACTTCGCTGGGTGCGTTTAAAATCCAAACTCCGTCTGTTTCGTATAATTCCGAAACATATTTCCACATACCATAATCGTCGGGACGTGCGTTTTTATTTGTATAGGAAACAAATGCCCCTACATTTTCCATCGCCTCAGTGTAGCCCTTTACGGAAATTTTCATTTCTTCATTTGGCGTATATGCAGCTTTGTCTGCTTTTATTTCAAATTTTTGGTCTGTAATATATGTTATTTTGACTGGTACACGTACAGTAAGCGAGTTGTCATAATCGTCATCCATTTCATAAAAACGGATTTCATAATCACCTGCTTCTTCAGGTGCATTAATTGTCCACACTCCGTCCTTTTCATATAAATCTGCGGCATTAATGTATTCTCCATAATCTGACGGGCGAGCCTTTTGTTTGGTTATGGATACAAAGGCACCGCTATCTTCCATTGCTTGTGTAACGCCTTTGACGGTAATATTCATTTTTTCACGCAGAGTATAGGAGGATTTGTCAGATGTAACAGTTACTCCCGCCGCTGATACTGCAAATCCTGGAATTAATAAGATTGCCATCATTGATATCGCTGTCAACAGAGCTAAAACTTTCTTTTTCATATTAAATCATACCTTTCTTTTTTTAATCATTTGACACCATAAAGCTCTCGATAATTTCTTGCTAAAGTTTACCGCCACATTTTCCGCAAAATTTTCCCGTATCATCGGTACATGCTCCGCAAGTGGGACAGCACGAAGAACTGTTTGCCGTTGCTGCTTCTGCTCCGGAGTATCCCGTGCCTGCTGCAGTATAAGCACTTTCTTGTTTCGGAGCTTTATTAAAGAGTTCCTTAAATTTTGAGGACATATTGCAAAGCTTGTCATATAAATCATAAGTTATCTGTGTGCCAGGTGCAACCTCCATATAAGATACCATCATTTTAACCATGACCCAGCTGTCAATAAATGCGTATTTTATGCTTGTTGAAATTAAAAGCGCAAGCACGAAAGCAACACCTCGGTTCCAGTTTAGTAACGTGAACAAACTGCCAAGGAGGACGAAGCATATCAGCGTAAACGCAATTACCATTAAAATAACCATTGCTGTTGTCTTTGCGGCACTCTTTAAAAGCGTTTTCCAGTTTTGCGCATAAATTACCACTCCGTCTGCCGCACTTTTAAATGCGTTCTCCTCTTTCTGATAAAAGGTGTAACCAAGGCAACACTCATCTATATAACCAAGGGAAATTCCTATGAACATTTGCCCTACGCTAACAACAGCTCCCACACCCGGAATATCACCCAAAATGTTACCAACCTTACCGAGTGCATTCTGCAGTTGTTTTACTGCACCTGAAACCAGCTTATCAATGACAAAATACACATTTGAGGTTCCAAACCGCTCAATAACTGCTTTTTTCCCAACCTCAATCTGATTTTCAGGAACTTTTCCAGTTGTCACTATATCAGCGATAACAGCTATATGACCTGCCTTAACAAGATAACCCAGCCAGTGATTCAGAACAAAGCGAATAATACCCACCGCCCCAAGCCATATAATAAAGGTTATAGCCATGCCGCCATCGCCAAATAACGAACCTATTCCCACTAAGACAGCAAACAAAAGTGCAGAAAGCAAAACCGTTGCCAATCCCAAAAACAGCTTAAGCCATACAAAGGGCATAGTTTTGAAAAATATGCTTTTTGAGTTCATTCTTTAATCCTCCAATCCTGTTCCACATCCAACGCAAAATTTTGCTCCTACATTGTTTTTGGCACCGCACTGAGTACAGAATTTTTTGCTTTCCTCTTGCTCTGCTACTGTTTGGCGACCGACAGACTCAATTTCAGCTTTAAGAGTACTTATTATTTCTTGTGAAGCAGTTATTTGTGTGCAAAGTCCTATTACGGGTTCATCAAGTGTTTCAGCATTTTTGTATTTTCCAAAGTAATAATCTCCGATTTCTTCCTTTAACTGGCGGATTTTTTTGTTTTCAGCACTAATCTGAGAATTCTTTCTGCTGTTTTCCAGTGCATCATTAGTCATATCCCCCACGTTTTTTGCAATTTCACTCAATTTGTCAAATAAAGCCAATTAAATTTCCTCCTCACTTTCCTTAAATTTCATTTCCGCAACTTGTGCAATATCCATTACCGATGAAAAGCTCTTTACCACAATGCTTGCAGTACATTTTTTTTGGAATACAAAAAACGCAAGTCATTTCTTCCTCATTATAATGGGTATCACATACCCACCTTCCACAGCAATGGCACATATTAAAATGCCGCGATGTGTTCGCCCAAGCCACACTGACAGCATCCTCCTGTGATATTTGGGTTGTTTTTGTTTCCACAGTACTATGATTGCACAGGTCACAGTAAAAGCGAAAAAGAAAACCGCCGTCTATTTTTTGGACTTCGTACCTGTTCGGGAAATTTTTCATTGCGACTTATCAACCTCCCGCATTGAAGCATCAGATAATATGGGCTTTAGAACCAGTGCCAGCCCGTCTTAATTCATTTT
>CAZUVQ010000083.1:0-7806 GCA_964623915.1 uncultured Oscillospiraceae bacterium | reverse complement strand
AAGCGTCTAATCATATATCATACTTTTATTAAGTTTTTAACATTGCCTATCGGCTTGCTGCAGTCATTATAGAGCTTTAACACGAATCTCTCCGTTATCACAATACTCTATGCGCTCACCTTTGCTTTCGAGCTTTTGTATGCACTTAAAATAATCTTCTTTTGACGCAAAAGGAACACATTTGTGCTCAAGCACTTGATTTGCACGTTTGGCATTGTCCCTCAGCAACATATGAAGCATAATAAGCTGAACCTTTGCGCTGTCCACACAAGCCGTTTGTGGATTTTTAATATTATAATCACTGCCGTGAGAGGCGCCTGCAGCGCCAGGCATATATGGATGGATAACAGGCATAATGGCAGATAAATCTCCCATATCGGTACTGCCTGTGCTGAAATTCTGACTTACAATAACCTCATCTTTACCCATTACATACTCCATCGCTTCTTTGGTAAGCTCAATAAGAGTGTCGTCATTATTAAGCGGGTAATAGCCGGGTAAATCAATTATCTCAATTTTCGCCCCCATACTGATAGCCGCACCTATCAATGCACGGTTAACCTTGGCATTTTCATGTTCAATCGCCGCAACTGTTTTCCCCCTGACATAGCTTTCCAACGAAACAACCGAAGGGATTGCATTAACAGCGGCTCCGCCATTTGTAATGATAGGATGCACCCTGATTAAGTCCTCCTCTTTAAATGTTTCACGAAGTGAATTTATAGCAGACAGACCCAATGTAGCAGCGTAAAGCGCATTAATTCCGTCCGCGGGATTGCCGCCGGCATGTGCCGCAACCCCTTTATAATGCACAAATTTTCTCAAATTCCCTACAGCGCCTTTTTTGATTTCCGCTTTTTCTTTTCCGGTATGAATCATATATGCTATATCCACACCGTCAAAATATCCCCTGTATAAAAACTCAGCTTTGCCGCCCAAATAGCTGATAATACCCTTTTCACGCAATTCCTGACGAAAACCAATCTCTATGCCCTCCTCCGCAGGAACGGCGCAAAGGCGCACGCAGCCGCAAAGCCCGTCCATCATTCCTGCCTCACGAAGTGCCGCTGCTATACCAACAAGCGCCGCACACTGCGCATTATGTCCGCAGCAATGAACAGCGTGTGTTTGCGGATCTGCTTCGGGGTGATCAGCACAAATCAAAGAATCCAGCTCGCCTAAAATTAAAATTTTAGCGCCCGGTCTTCCTGTATCAATTTCTGTATAAAAGCCGGGAATATCATCTGCCATGGTAAGCGAATAACCAAGATTTTTAAAAATGTCAGCCAAATATTCTGAGGTTTTCCATTCCCGAAATCCTGTTTCGGGATTTTTCCATATGTGCCGTTCCGTGTCCAAAATCAGTTTGCTGTGTTTTTCAACAGCTTCCATTATTTTTTTATACATAATAATCTCCATTCTGCTATTGTCTTAACACATTTTAATACAATCTAACACTAAAGTCAAGGCAAGATTGGTAGATAGTGGAGAAACGGACTAAGAACATATGAACGCTTTGAGAAATCTTAGAAACCCGTGCTGCCGCTATGACATGCATGTAAAAATTTACATATTTACTCAATAAAAAAAATACATATAAAATACGTATTAGGGATTGAAATAATGATATATTTATGTTATATTATAATAAGTATATTATGTTTATTTTCATCTTTTGAAAGGGTTGATTATATAAATGAAAAAGCTGTTTGCTATTGTGGCGGCCTTTGTAATATTGTTTTCCGGCTGCACTAAAGACAGCGGCAATGACGTAGGCGAGCCCTCGGTTACAAATACATTTAAAACAAATACTCTCACGCTCTTCATGCCTTCGCCTGATACTATGCACCCACTTTATACAAAGCAGAAGGAAAACATGAAAATTTTTGATTTGATATATGACAGTCTTATATATCTTGGAGAAGATTTATCTGTCGTTCCGCAACTCTCTGAAGGCTGCACCGTATCTGCTGATTGCAAAAGCATCACTTTTACTTTACGAAAAGGAATAACCTGGCACGACGGCACACCCTTTACATCAAAAGATGCCAAATATACTTTTGATGCTATTCTTGCCCCAGGTTATGAAGGGCCGTACCGTCAGAATGTTGCACATATTACAAAGGTTGAAATAGCGGATGACCTGCATTTTACCGTGTATCTTGATTCTCCGTATGCCCGCGTTCTGAATCTTTTAACATTCCCGATAATCCCCTCACACAAGACAGATATTGATAAAATCCCATGCGGAACAGGTCAGTATAAGTATTCGGAATACAAAGAAAAAGAGTATATGCTTTTAAAAAAGAATACTCTCTGGCAATTGGGTGATGTGCCTATTGAAGAAACTGTAAGTGTTAAAATACTCGATATCACAAACGACATAACCTCAATTTTAAACCTCGGTGAAATATCTGCTGTAACCTTATCTGCATCTGACCTGCCTGAAACAGGTATTATTGACACCATGCAACAATTTGCTTTTCCTTCTTTGAGGTATGAATTCTTAGGCTTTAACATGTCAAACATTATTTTTTCTCAAAGCGATGTAAGGCATGCAATTTCCGCAGCCATTAACCGTCAGTCAATTCTTGATGATGTCTATTTCGGAAAAGGTAGGATTGCAAACAGTCCTATACACCCTGTCGCTTATTTTTACAATAAAGAGGTTGATAAAACTGATTATATTAAAGATAAATATATCTCAATTCTCCGTGAGAATGGCTGGGCAGACAATGATTCAAACGGTGTATATGATAAAATATCTGAAGATGGAGACATTTATTCGATAGATGCCACGCTGCTTGTTAACGAAGATAATAAATTTCGTTTAAATAGCGCCGAACTCATAGCGGATATGCTTTCAGAATCAGGTATTAGGGTTGCCGTTGAGGCTGTTCCATGGGAAGAATACTGTGAGCGGATTGAAAACGGTGAATACAGTATGTTCCTTGGCGGGATTGATTTTTCTGCTGACTTTGATTTTACAAATCTTTTGCTGCCCGGCAACAATTATATGAATTATTCCTCTGAAAAATTGAATAAAGCGATAGAAAAAATAAATCTTTCCGTATCCACTGAAGAAATAAAAAATGCTTATTTAGAATTTGAATATGCTTTTACAAATGATATGCCCTGTGCCGGCCTGTTCTTTACAGATGATATTCTTTTGTGCAATAACAGAATTGAAGGTGTCAGTGTTCCATCTCTGACAAAGCCCTTTACGGATATCAACAAATGGCATTTCACTAACAAATAGAGAGGATAAAAATAATGAATAAAAAATGTTTTTTGCCCGCAAATGTGCTTATTCCCGAAAATTCAGATATGACACGGTGGAGTGTTGTTGCCTGTGACCAGTATACATCACAGCCTGAATACTGGGAAGAGGTTTCAAAAATAGTTGGCGATGCACCATCCACCCTTAAAATAACTCTGCCTGAGGTTTACCTTGAAGCGGATGGCAAGGAACAACGCATTTTTGAAATAAATAAAACCATGGGAGAATACGCTCTTTTATTAAAGGAGTATAAAAATGCATTTATTTACGTTGAGCGGGCATTTAAGAGTGGAAAAACAAGACGTGGAATAGTAGGTATGGTTGACTTATTGGAATACGATTTTAAAAAAGACTCAACATCGCTTATCAGGGCAACAGAAGGCACTGTTTTTGAAAGAATACCACCACGTGTTGCGGTTCGCAAAGATGCACCTTTGGAAATACCCCATATCATGCTTTTGACTGATAACCCCGAAAAAACAATTATTGAACCGCTTGCTGATATGAAAGAATCTATGGAAAAAATATATGATTTTGAGCTTATGCAGGGCGGCGGTCATATAAAGGGGTACCTTGTTCCTTTGAAATATAATGATAAAATTATTGATGCATACGCCTGTTTAGCGGATATTAACTCTTTTAATAAAAAATATTCTTCAAATTGCAAATCACCTCTGCTATTTGCAGTGGGAGACGGAAATCATTCTCTTGCAACAGCAAAAACCTGCTACGAAAAACTGAAAAACACTTTGTCAGAAGATGAATATTTAAATCATCCGGCAAGATTCGCTCTCGCAGAGCTTTGTAATCTGCATGATGAATCACTTGAATTTGAAGCAATTCACCGTGTTCTTTTCGGAGTAAACGCACAAAATGTCATTGATGAATTTTTGCTGTACTGCAAGAAAAATTCAAAGGTTAACGAGACGCAGAAATTTATTTTTTGCTACAACAATGAACGCAGTGAGATTGCAATTAAAAATCCCCCGTCATCGGTTGCCGCAGGCACACTGCAAAGTTTTCTTGACGGTTACATAGATAAAACCGGCGCAGGAATTGACTATATTCACGGTGAAGAAGTAACTGAGCAATTAGGTTCCCGCAGTGGTAATCTCGGAATAATACTTGAGCCTATCAGCAAGGACTCCCTCTTTAAATGCGTTACTCTCGACGGTGTTCTACCACGCAAAACCTTTTCTATGGGCGAAGCTTGTGAAAAACGGTATTATCTTGAATCAAGAAAAATTATTAAGGAGTAAATCATGAATATTCATAATGCAGAGCTTATTATATCAGCGGTAAAGCCCTCGCAGTACCCGCCGACAAGCGTGCCGGAAATTGCGCTTGCAGGCCGCTCAAATGTCGGAAAATCATCTTTTATCAACAAGCTTTTAAACAGGAAAAGCCTTGCCCGTACAAGCTCACACCCGGGTAAAACGGCAACACTTAATTTTTATAACATTGACAACACCTTTAATTTTGTTGACCTTCCAGGCTATGGGTATGCAGAGGTTTCAAAGACAGAGCATGAAAAATGGGGAAATATGATTAATACCTATCTTTCCTCACGTGTGCAGCTACTATCTATAATATTGCTTGTTGATGCACGACATAAGCCGACACGTGACGACATTGAGATGTATAACTGGATAGTACACAATCACGGCTTTTGTGCTGTTGTAGCAACAAAATACGACAAACTGAAAAAAAGCGAAATTGAAAAAAATAAGAATATTATAATTGAAACCTTAAATCTGTCTGAAAACGATGTATTCCATTTCTTTTCTGCAGAAAAGGGTTATGGCAAGGATGAGATGTGGGAATTTATAAATAATTTAATTTCTGACAATACTGAAAAAAATTAATACGCAAAGGAGAAAATTATTATGGCAAAAAAACTGATTTCACTGACGATTATAACTATACTAACGGTTTCTCTGCTTTTCATAAACATTTCGGCCGCACCCAGCAGCTGGGCGAAAAAAGAGGTTAATTCCGCAAAAAGTGCCGGTCTTGTTCCCGACAGTTTAATGAGTAATTTCCAAAATCCTATAACACGCGAAGAATTTTGCGTTATGGCTGTTCTTCTTTATGAAAGACTTACAAATAATTCTGCACCACAAGCAGTAAACCCATTTACAGATACAGATAACCCGGCGGTTTCCAAAGCTCATGCTCTCCAAATAGTAAACGGTGTAAGCGAAGGCATTTTTGCTCCATCCGCAAAAATTACAAGACAGGAAATCTGCACAATGCTGGCACGTGCCACACAAGCTGCTTTTCCGGATATTGTACTGGCTGATTATCCAAATAGCTTCCCCGACATTTCAAGCATAGCAGACTGGGCGTTAAAATCCGTGAAATACATTAACATTAAAGAAATTATGCTTGGCGATGAAGAAGGAAGAATCAATCCGTTAGCAGATACCACAAGAGAACAAGCAATATTGCTTGTTTTAAGAACCAAAATATCCTTTACTTCTTATTCAACTTCAACAGAAACACTTGAATCCTATGGTTTTGTGAACACAGGAAATACCGCTTCAAACATGTTAAACGGAGCTTTTGCCATAAATTACAATGATGGCAACCTGTATATTAATGATTCCAAAGGAATTTATTATACAAGTAATGATTTAACCACATATATGGTAAATGAACCGGTTCTCTCTATGTATATCAGTTCAGACAAAATTTATTATATAAAAAGCAGCGATCAAAAGATTTACAAAAAATCATACGATAACGAAAAATTACTATGTGATATCCCTGCTACGGGTATTGTTCCTGCCAATAATGATATATATTTTAAAGGTGTGCTTGATTCTCAGATTTATAGCGTACCCGCAGGTGGCGGCAATGCCACATTGATTTCAGATGGTGCTTCTGAATACGGTTTGCCCGTTTCGGCAGGCAACACAATTATATATGCATCTGAAAAAGGCATTTATTCATATAGTTTGCCTTATAAAACTACCACTGTTCTTTATGAGGGATATATATCGGATTTATGCTTTGATAACAGCGTTTTGTATTTCAAAAATGAAAAGGGTCTGATTTGTTCTCTTGACAATAAGGGCGGTAGCTATAAGGAGATAACAAAGGTTTCTGCTAAAGCTTATTGCATTTACCAGACAGGTATAGCATTCACGCAGGAAGACGGTCTTTACAAAACAAATAAAAACGGCTCTTTCTGCATAAAGATAGATGATGGCAACTATGAAGCTATAAATTCATATAATAACTATATATATGCAAAATCTGCAGACGGAAGTATATTAAAGCTTAAGAATGACGCCTCTGAAAAAAATGTATTAAATTAATTTAAAAAAGTTGACAATCAGGTGTAATAGTGTTATTATTTATTGTTAATAGTAAATACACGGAAAAGAGCATTTAAAACGTAAAATATGTGCATTTATATCCGTATAAGAAGGGATTTGTTTACAGTGAAAAAATATAAAATTGCCGTAGTCGGCGCAACCGGAATGGTCGGACGTACATTTTTAAAGATTTTAGAAGAATATAAATTGCCGGCAGAAAGTTATACTTTATTTTCATCTGCCCGTTCGGCAGGTACTAATGTTAAATTTATGGGAAATGAATATACTGTACAGGAATTGACCGAAAATTCCTTTGACGAGGGATTTGATATTGCTCTTTTTTCCGCAGGCGGTTCAGCAAGTTTAAAGTTTGCTCCTATTGCGGCAGAGCATGGCTGTCTTGTTATTGATAACAGCAGTGCTTGGCGTATGGATGAAAACGTTCCCCTTGTTGTGCCCGAAGTAAACCCTGAGGACATAAAATGGAATAAGGGCATTATTTCAAATCCCAACTGCTCAACAATTCAGGCAGTTGTTGCCATAAAGCCCCTGCATGACAGATACAAGGTAAAGAGAATTGTATATTCTACATACCAGGCTGTATCAGGTGCAGGCCGTGCCGGATGGGATGACCTTGAAAATGGTCTTTTGGGTGAGGCACCGAAAAAATTTCCTCATCCGATTGCAGGAAACTGTATTCCTCACATCGATGTATTCCTTCCAAATGGTTATACAAAGGAAGAAATGAAAATGGTTGAAGAAACAAGAAAAATACTGGGCGATAAGTCTATCAGAATTACTGCTACAACGGTACGTGTCCCCGTTTATAACAGTCACAGCGAATCAATAAATATTGAATTTGAAAATCAGTATGATTTAAACGAGCTTGTAGACGTCTTGAGAAATGCCCCCGGGATTATTGTGGAAGATGACCCGAACAACAACGTGTATCCGCTTGCTTTAAATGCCACCGGGCATGATGAGACCTTTGTTGGCAGAATCCGCCGCGACGAAAGCGTGGAATCCGGAGTAAACCTTTGGGTTGTTGCAGATAACATAAGAAAAGGTGCAGCGTCTAATACTGTTCAGATTGCCCAAAAATATATTGAGTATAATTTGTAATAAGCGAGGTAAGCTCTAATGAAAAAAGTTCCTTTCAAAGGCTCGGGCGTTGCTATTGTAACACCGTTTGATAACTCAGGA
>CAZUVQ010000082.1:0-7880 GCA_964623915.1 uncultured Oscillospiraceae bacterium | reverse complement strand
TTATTCTTTCGCTTCTGTCTCCTGTTCCGACCTGGGAGCGCCTTTCGTCCGCAATAGCGTTATGCTGTTGCTGTGCCATAAGGTCATAAACCCTTGAACGAAGTATTTTCATTGCTTTGTCTTTGTTTTTATGCTGGCTCTTTTCGTCCTGACATGACACGACAAGACCTGTCGGTATATGAGTAATACGAACCGCTGAATCCGTAGTGTTAACGCACTGCCCACCAGGCCCCCCTGCACGAAAAACATCTATTTTCAATTCGTTTTGATTAATGGCAACCTCTACATCCGCAACCTCTGGCAGCACAGCGACAGTTACAGTTGATGTGTGAATTCTGCCGCTTGATTCCGTTTCCGGCACACGCTGAACACGATGAACACCGCTTTCATACTTGAGCCTGGAGTATGCGCCCTGCCCCACGAGCATAAATGATATTTCCTTTATGCCGCCGATGTCAGTAATATTAGAGTTTAGTACCTCAGTTTTCCACCTTCTCATCTCTGCATACATTGTATACATACGATATAGGTCTGCCGCAAACAAAGCGGCCTCATCACCGCCTGCACCGCCCCTTATTTCAATGATAACGTTTTTGTCATCATTTGGGTCTTTGGGCAGCAGCAATACTTTCAGTTCTTCTTCAATCTGCGGTAATTTTTCATTATTTTCTTCAATTTCAAGCCGAAGCATTTCACAAAAGTCCTTATCCGCTTCTTCCTTTATAAGAGTTTTTGCTTCTTCTATTGTATCAATGGCTTTTTTATATTCACGATATTTTTCCACTATGGGAGTTATATCGGAATGCTCTTTCATGAGCTTGCGCCATGTTTCCTGGTCGGCAATAACCTCGGGGTTAGATATGCTTCCTGAAAGCTCTTCATATCTTTTTTCTATAAAAGCCAGTTTCTCATACATTAGCTTTTCATTCCTTTCAACATTTCAATTGCGATATCGGTGTTTTTTTCGGCAAGCGCAATGAGCCTTTCCGTGTTCTTTTGAAGTTGATTTTTAATTTCATTAAAGTTTGTCATAATACTGTCTATATGCATTTTTATTTCATCTGCATCCAATTCCTCCGCCGATACGAATCTGTCCTGACCAATATACTCCATAAATCCACGAACTTTTGGGTCATAAATTATGCCTATGCAAGGGACGGCATGACCTGATGCAAATATGAGGGTGTGAAGACGCATTGCAAGAATAATGTCCATAGAAGAAGTTATTCCTATAATATCAAAAACTCCATACCTTTTTTTAAGAACATATGAAGGGCATGAAAGGGACTCACAAATTTTTACGGAAATTTTAATGTCATCAGGATATTTCATGGGAATAAACACCGGAACGAGACCGTGTTTTTCATAAGTGTCTTCAAGTACTGATTTTATTTTATCAGTAAATTTTGAATCAAGGCGATTGTACTCCCTTACAGAAATACCGATTTTTTTTGTGTTTTCAGAAACACCCTCTGCTGCAAGCAACTGAACTACCCTTTCTTTTTTGCTTCCCTCAAGGGTAATTGCCGGGTCAGCAGTCAGCTCATATTCTGCTTCGGGGTAAATCCTTATTAATTCCTCTGCACTCATTTTATCACGAAGAGTAATTTTATCTATCTTTTTTATTGCTTTTTTTGTTATCTTTAAATTTTTTTTCGAAATGGGCCCGATACCGTTTGCATAGGCAAGTACCTTTACACCGTGCTTTTTTGCAGATAATATAACAAGCAGATAATACCACAGGGATTTTGATGACGTTGCATCCTGTATAAGGCTTCCTCCGCCATTAATTAATATGCTTGTGCTTTTCATGGTTTTTACAATAGAGAAGGGATTAAACCTGTATGATGTATCAGTCATACAAAGTTTTTTTCCTTGTTTCGGTTTTGCGGTCAGGAGCAAAAACCTGATGTCGGGCATTTTTTGTCTGAATGACCTGAGAATTGAAAACAGCAGGGCATCATCACCGCAGTTGTCAAAACCATAGTAACCCGAAATCACAGCATCATATTTCTTGCCGCTGTTTTTATATCTTAAAACTGAATTGTATATTTTAACATGCTCATTTGCAAGGTTTTCAGAGGAAAAAACACTGGTTGCACGCTCAAACAAAGCGTCACCCAACCTCTCTCTTTCTTCAGGATTATCCAATAGATAGGATATTTTATCAGCAAAATCCGAATAATTTTCGTTTTTGAATAAAAGACCTGTTTCCATATCGACAACAAGGTCAGAAATACCGCCCACATCCGAAGAAACAAGCGGTTTTTTTAGCCTTGCTCCCTCAAGCATCACATAAGGAAAACTCTCTGACCTTGAGGTTATTGTATTGATATCGCACACGTTTACAAAGCTATAAATATCGGATATGAATCCGCAAAAAACAAACCTGTCAGAAAAGCCCTCACCTTCTGCAATCTGACGAAGAGACTCTTCTCCTTCTCTGCTACCGGCAACCAAAAATCTCACGTTTTTATATTTTTTTGCAACAAGGCAACAGCCACGCATAAAAACGTCATGACCTTTGACATTATCGTGTCTGCCAATTATTCCTACAAATATTTCATTTTCGCGGGGTACAATTTTACAGCGTTTAAAAAAATCCTCCTTGCTTTGGCAGACAAAAGGTTTTTCATAATCCATACCGTTGTAAACCGTGAAAATATCGTTTGGACGATAGCCCCTTTCCATCAGCATTTTTTTGAAGCTTCCGGAAACTGCTATATAATAATCCATTTTCGCAAGCGCCAGTATGTTTAGCCCTGTATAAATTATTTTTCTGTATATACCGTCAAAATCACGCAAAAAATCACTGTGAATGGTTGTAATAAAGGGTACATCAACCTTTTTTTTCAGTGCCGCTGCAATGAAGTTTGCTCTTGCGCCATGTGCATGAACTATATCAAAGCCTTCATTTTCAATCATGCTTACAAGGCTCTCCAGTACTGACATATCGAACCTTGATTTCTGAACCAACAGGCGGGCATCAACACCCATTTTCTTTACACCACAGAAAAAGTCACCGTCCATAAAGCAGACGAGGCGTACCGGTATTTTATTATCAAGCTTTTCAAGAAGCGCATATAAATGTGATTTTGCGCCGCCGGTGTCACCGCCGCTTATGAGAATCAGTACCTTCACTTGTTATCATCCTTACTTAATTTGATAGTAGCCATAGAAACACCCAGTACAATAAAAAACGCAAGTAAAACCCTTGGGTAAAACCATATATACTCAAAACAACCTGTAACAAAAATCCCTGCCATTGATGATATAGATGCCATAAGATATAATCTTAGCTTTTTATTTGTGGTTGATATAGCATTTTGGCAGCTGCGTCTTATAATATCGAGCATAAAATATACAAAAGAAAGCAAGCCTAAAATCCCCATTTCAGATAACACCTCAAGTAACTGCATATGTGAATGAGGTGCTGTTCGTGCCGTTATTACAGCATAAAGAGGATAAACCTCTTTAAATGCTATGGGACCTAAGCCGGTGCCGCGAAACCAAAAATATTTTAACATAAACAAGGTTCCCGTCCAAATGTAAAGCCTGTATGCAATTGATGAATCACGAAGGTTTCCTATTGTCATAATTCTGTTTACAATTGAAGATGGTAGCACAGGAATCGATAATATTCCAAGCAAAATAAAAAGCGGAAAAAACCTCCAGTTATAAAACATGACAAACACAAAAATCATAGCGGCAAAACCAAGCCAGCCTGACCTTGAATAGGTCAAAAGCAATGCGACAAACGGCACTACCATACCGCATATCAGCATGATTTTTTTGTCTTTTTGCTTGCAATTTACTGCAAAAGCAATCGCAAAAGGTATAAATAAAAGCAGAAATTCAGCATAGTTATTAGGATTGCCAAAAGTTGCAAAAGCCCTGCCGGGCATTGATAGGTTCAATGTAACATCGGTAAGTGACGGGTCAACCGCTATACCAAGCCTGTTTTGAATAAGTGCGGCAATACCTGTTATAAATACAGACCAGTATATCGCCATTGATATGTTTTTAAGCCTTTCCATGGATGTTACGGTTCCGTAAACCAAAAGGAAAAAAGCAAATGCCGTTACAAAAAACATGAAAACCCTTATACTGTCAGATATATATGCCGATACAATAACCGAAGTTACTGTCGCAATACAAAACAGAATAAATGAAAAACGGATACCTTTTACATTTTCACGAAATCCTCTGTTTCTTATTACATCAGTCATATATAAAATAATAAGGAGGAAAGAGATAATCAGTCCATACATATTATTCCACATCTTGTGCGGAACAAGAAACATTAGGAAAACGAATATTGCAAGCAGATTTTCAGTTTTTAAAAAGAACGATGAAGCTGCAAAACGAAGTATTACGCTCGTTTGAGAATATTTTTTTGCACACTTGAATGGAACAAAACAAAAATGTTTTATCCTATCTGCAATTTTATAAGTTAAACTTGTGTCCTTACACTCCTCAGCCGCAATAAAAAACCTTGAAACCCTTCCGAAGATACTGCCTGAAAAAGCATTCCCTAAAGCTTTAGACAATGATTTAATCTTTTTTATTGCAAACGACTCATCAACAAGGGCGGCAAGACTGATAAAGAAGCTGACCAGGACGCTTCCTGAAAACATAATTATAAAGCCTCTCTTATATCTGAAATTTTAAGATAAATTTTTGCTGTGCCTGTTCGCAGAGTCATACTGTGACCAACACCGTATTTAACGCCGCCTATCTCAACGCCGAAATCACCTATTGTGCCCTTGACTTTACCGGTAATACGAATAGAACTGTAATCTTCCTTTTCACTTAAAACAGTCATACCGGCGTCATTTGCTTCATAAATTTTTGCCGGCGCAATTTCAATATCTGTAACCTCACCAAGCTCAAGGTTTGTATCATTATCAAAAAGCATTGCACCGACTTTTACATGAGGCAGCACAAAATCCGGCACCTCTTCTGCAAAAAATTCAAATACAACAGTTTCATTACCGGATTTTGTGACGTTTTTTCCTATTGTGTTTGTAAACACAAATAAACCTGCACTAATCACCAATACAATTATGATTATTAAATCAATAATATTAATTTTTCCGAAAACCTTTCCATCTTTACCTATCATTTTCTCAATCCTTTCAATTATTAATATTTCTTCCGTCTCTGTATTTAATTATTCTTGCCGGATTACCTCCGACTATAGCCATATCAGGAACATCATGTGTTACAACAGCGCCTGCTGCAATAATACAACCATTTCCGATATTAATCCCAGGCATTATAAGAACATTTGCACCTATCCATACATCATTTCCTATTATAACCTTGTACTTAGGTGCCGTCTGCAGCCGCATGGGAATGGATAAATCCGAGGTTTCATGATTTTGCGTAAAAATCATAACCCCCGGTGCCATCATTACATCATCACCTATTATAAGCGGACCTGTAATGCGGCAATCAAGCCCTATTCCCGAATTATTGCCTATCTCAATATCCTTGCCCGATGCGAGAAAAGCCCCATGTTCAATGTTTATGTTTTTTCCGCACTTGTCAATCATACCCCTGACAAGGAGTGCACGTATTTTTTGTGCGCCCAAGCTGTACGGCAGCCCTGAACAGGGAAGATGACGGGCAGCACAATAATACAAAATATAGCATAATAATCTAAGTGTTTCCTTCATTCGCTTTCCCCCTTTTCAGAATTTTGTTTATTATGCTTGTGACATAATCAATTTTTAAAAAATAACCGATGATGCCGTACACTATAATACCTGCGAAACATGGGACACATAAAAGAAGTATCCTTTCTGTTAATGAGTGCCCCGTAAAATAAGTATACAATGTTTTGTCAACCAAGCTGACAGCAACAAACATTAGAAAAGCTGATGACAGGCACTTGATAAAGAACAGAGGTAACCCCTCTGCATATGAACCGACCTTTTTTCTTAACAATACCAAAAGCACAGAAGCGCCGATAACAGATGCAATAGAATATGAAAGAGGTATTCCGTATGGTCCCATAAACCTTATCATTAAAAGGCAAAGCCCTACATTTATAACCATTATTATAAATCCGTTGACAGCGGGAATTTTCGTGTTTTTGACTGCATAAAATGCTCTGTCATAAATTTCTTTTAAGCCTATTGCCACTATACCAATTGAATACATCATCAAAAGCTTCGCCGCCGACTCAACATCACCGCTCGTTATTTTCCCCCATCTTGCAATGAGATCAAGCAGCCTGAATCTTAGTGCTATAAAACCAAAGGTTAAGGGTAAAAGTAGAGCTATAATTGTTTTTGTAATATCCCGAAGCGTCCTTTTATATTCCTCCATATCTCCCCTTGCCGCCGATTCCGTCAGTTTTGGGTAGATAACCGCCGTCATAGAATACACCACTGCCAATACCATATACAGCGTTATGTTTTGCACATAAGTCAAAAGAGTTACCATGCCTTCATAATTTGCTATCATGGTGTTATTGAAGAACATATTAAACTGGTATGCTGAAACACCTATTAAAACAGGCAATGTCATTTTTCCGGCCGATACTATATCTTCGTCACGAAACCCAAGCGAAAAGCTATATCTGTATCCCATTTTGGAAAGCGGAAAAATAAGAATTATTGCTTGAAGGGAAAGACCTATAAGAGTTGCCACAAGAAGCCCAAAAACACCGTACTTATCCCCAAAAAGCAGTACATAGCCTATAACTGCAAGACTTGACGGAACCGATACAAATGCGGGCCACGCATATTTTTCCATGGATTGCAGCATCCCTTGAAAGATATAGTTTAGTCCATAAAAAAGCATTACCGGCATCATTATCATCAACGCTTTTACCGCAAAGGAATAACCCTCCTGCGTTTTCCCGAAAGCCGTAAGCTTTGGCAGAACAAAAGACAGACCTATTCCTGCTATAACAAGCAAAACTGTCAGCAGAGTTGATATGGTTATAATATTATCGGCAAATTTTTTAGCCTTAAGCTTTTCTCCTTTTGCAATGTGGCCTGTATAAACAGGTATAACTACAGTTGCAAGGGCTGTCCCGAAACAGTTGAAAATAATGTTTGGAATACTTATTGCATAAGAATATATATTGATTTGCTCGCCGCCCGCTCCGTAAAACGAAAGATAAACCTGGGTACTGATAAGTGCAAGAAGCCTTGAGCATATCATGATAATCATAACCATGCCAATTGAGCCGGCGATTGTTTTTTTCTTCATGGTTTCCAGTATACTTCCTCTTTTATTATTCTTGCAGGATTGCCCCCGACCAGAGCTTTCGACGGTACATCACGTGTAACAACAGAGCCGGCCGCCACAACAGCCCCGTCTCCTATTGTAATACCTTTTAATATTATTGATTTACATCCTATCCATACATTGTTACCGATAGTTACGGGAGCGTACTGTTCCACCTCTGAATTGAGCTTGTGGTAATCCCTGTCCATAATAAGACAGTCCCACGCAATCAGGGTATTATTGCCTATGGAAATTCTGTCCCCGGCATGAATTTCTGTCCTGTCACCTATATATGTGTTATTTCCTATTGAAATGTGTGCCTTCCTGTCGGTTCCCCATGCGGAAATCTGAGAAAACCTGTGAAGTGTAACTTTTGTTCCGATTATAACTTCACAATTTTTCTTTAAAAATCGAACACCTCTTCCAACACGAAGCAGTGCACCACATTTGTCAACACGCATTTTGAATAAAGCACCTCGTGAAAGCCCCATGGCAATATCAAAATATTCAGATATATTCCTTTTCACTGAGTTTATTCACCCTTTTCAAAAAAATATATTATTATTTCCCATTTTAGAGCATTATTAAAAGGATTATACCACAATATACAGTAAATGTAAAACATTTTTTATTAT
>CAZUVQ010000081.1:0-8329 GCA_964623915.1 uncultured Oscillospiraceae bacterium | reverse complement strand
ATGTTTTTATATGTGATTGCATTATGAATCAAATTATGTTATAATGAAAAGATATAAGAAAAACAAGGATATTCTTTGCTTTGAATCTCTTGAGTTAAATTTGGAGATAATAATTGAGGATTATGTCCAAATTTAAATAAGGAGGTTTTCTTATGTTATCAAACAAAACCATCACATGCAGGGATTGCGGAGCTCCATTCGAATTTACAGTGAGTGAGCAGGAATTTTATAAGGAAAAAGGCTTTGAGAATGAGCCTGTTCGTTGTCCACAATGCCGAAAGGCAAACAAAATTAAGAAGAATCAGGGGAAAACTTCATACAACAGATAAAATGAGCTTTAAGGAGAGAGCTTAAAATGCTTTCTCCTTAATTAATTTTTAAATATGAAGATGAAAAATTATATGAATAAAACAAAATTTGACGAATTAAATCTATCACAACCAATTATGAATGTTCTTAAAAAAATGCATTATGAAAATGCAATGCAGGTGCAGGTTGAAGCAATACCACCAATGCTTGAATGGAATGATATTATAGCAAAGGCACCAACCGGCACAGGAAAAACTTTTGCTTTCGGTATACCGATTATTGAGCATATAGATGTTTCTGATTTACAGATACAAGCTTTAATTTTAGCACCAACACGTGAATTAGCTATTCAGATTTGTGACCAGATTAGGGTACTGTCAGAATATAAACAGGGTATTAAGGTGGCATGTATTTATGGAGGACAGTCAATTGACACTCAAATAAGGACACTTAAAAGACATCCTCAAATAATCGTTGCAACACCGGGAAGGCTTATAGACCACATAAACCGAAGAACCGTTAGACTTGATGGTGTAAAGACCGCCGTTTTGGATGAGGCTGACAGAATGCTTGATATGGGCTTTTATAAAGATGTCACCAAAATACTTGATCAGATGCCCAACAGAAGAAATCTTGCTCTACTATCGGCAACGTTATCCAGAGAGGTTATGACTATCGGTTATATTTATCAGCGTGATGCCGTTGAAATTACCGTTCATGAAGACGTTGAAAATAAACCGGACATTCTACAATACAGTCTTAATACAGCTGAAAATAAAAAGACGGATGCAATATCACAAATAATTGATAAAGCAGGTTATAAACGTGCGATTGTATTCTGCAATACAAAACACAAGGTAAAAAGGATTACTAAGACCCTTAGCAATAAAGGTTATGTAGTAGACTGTATTCATGGAGATGTAAAACAAAGCATGCGTGAGCGAGTTTTGAACACATTCCGTCATGGTAATCTGCATATTCTTGTTGCAACAGATGTTGCGGCAAGGGGCATTGATGTTGACAATGTTGACACAGTAATTAATTATGACATTCCAAATGAAAAT
This sequence comes from uncultured Oscillospiraceae bacterium, assembly GCA_964623915.1. Classification (GTDB taxonomy): domain Bacteria; phylum Bacillota; class Clostridia; order UMGS1883; family UMGS1540; genus CAZUVQ01. Next base: position 6,956 of record CAZUVQ010000081.1, on the reverse strand, counting down.
GATTATTATTTACATCGTATAGGTAGAACAGGACGAGCAAAAAAACATGGGGTATCATATACTTTAGTTACAAACAGAGCTGATTCTGTGCGTTTAAAAGAAATAGCAAAATACACCAAATCAACTATTTCTCCTATGAATATTGATGGCAATTAATGCATTTAATTTATTAGCTTAGCCAATCAAGTAACCTTACTGAAAAAAACAATCGAGTAAGATGTTGAAACATAGATGGTTTAATAGCCACAATACCAATATATTTGTGGCTGCAAGCTTGACATGGTATTTATCAATATCAGAATTTTGAAAAGTGGGGTTGTAAACAATGGAAATTATTAATATTGGAAGCAATGATAAAGGGCAAAGGCTTGATGCTTTTATGAAAAAGATAATGCCGGATTCACCTGTAAGCCTAATTTACAGGTATATCAGAACAAACAAGATTAAGTTAAACGGCAAAAAGCCTAAACCCGATACAAGGATTTTGGAAGGCGATATTATTTCTTATTACGGTGACAGTTCATCTATTAGATTAAAAAAGTTTGAGCCGTCAGATTTCACGCTTGATGTGATTTATGAGGATGAAAACATTCTTGTTGTAAACAAGCCTTCCGGTATGGCGTGTCAGCCCGATATAAAGCATACAAAAGAAACGCTTATAGACAATGTAAAAAATTATCTGTATTCAAAGGGGGATTATAAACCCTCGGAGGAAAATTCATTTTCACCTGCCCTATGCAACAGGATTGATTTTAATACGGCAGGTCTTTTGATTGCGGCAAAAAACGCACAAAGCCTGAGAATAATAAATGATAAGCTTAAAAACCGTGAAATCAGGAGATTTTATATGTGCGTAACGGAAGGTGTGCCCGAAAAAAAAGAAGGTATAATTAAAAACCGCATTTTGAAAAATGCGGCTGAAAACAAATCATATATAACGGGCAAAGGTAAAGAGACAGAAACAAGATATAAAGTTATTATGGAAGGAAACCGTAGGGCACTTGTTGAAGCCGAAATAGTATCGGGCAGAGCGCATCAAATAAGGCTTCATATGTCATCGATAGGCTGCCCTGTACTTAGCGATGCGAAATACGGTAATGGAGGAGAAGGGCAGAAGCTTATTTCCTACAAGACTATATTTGAGTTTAGTACAGATGCCGGGGTTCTAAATTACTTAAACGGCAGGTCTTGTGAAATACCCACATCAGAATTACACAAATATCTATAATAATTTAATCAGTAATTCCCATTTCGAAGTTTTTCTATATAATCAGAATATGAAAGTTTTTCCGATATAATTTTATTTCGTATATTGTCTGTTTCTTCATTTGTATATCCATTTACTATATTAATAGAAAGATCTTTGCAGTTTTTGTAAATAAACATGGCATCCTCGGTAAAAAGCCTTATACAACCATGTGAGGCCTCATTTCCTATATTTGAATATCCTGTCCAGCTTAAAGAATTGTAGTTTTTGCTGTTAAAGGGAATGCTATGAAAACAAACGTCTCCGATGACCTGTGAGCAATACATAACATAGCAGTTATATTTAGGGAAATACGTCCATGTTCCGCCAACAGGATTAATTTTGTATGAACCGTTAGGAGTACAACCGTCAACTCCGGTGCTGCAAATCATGTGCTTTACAGGGGTAATTTCACCTGATGGGTTTTTACCATACACGGTAACAAGCTGCGCTTCTTCATTTAGTTCAATGTATGACAGTGTATGGGGAACAGGCGGTGCCACAAGCGTCATCTGACCCGGTGGATAATCTTCTAAAACCTCAAATTTCCCCACATATTCGATTACTGAGGCATACACTTCCACGGGAATCATCACAACACCTTCATCATTTATATATGGAGCGGGGTTATAGTATATAACACCGGACAAATATAAATCGTTGTTACCGATACCCTGCCATATATCTTTGTCGGAAAACTTTACACATATACAATTTTCATCGACGTTATGATATACGGCACAATCAAAAGCATCACGAAAGTCATAAAGTGAAATATAAAGTACATCATCACGGTACAAAGCACGGTATTTGCCCTCAGTCCACACATCATTTTTTATGTACCAGTGAGATTCATTAAAAAAAGTAAATTTCCCTCCTCCTTTGTATATTATTGTTTCTTCTGAGGCTGATACTGCAAAGGTAGAAAGTAAAATTATAGAAGTTAATAAGGCAAAAAATTTCCTGAGATTCAAAAAACCACCCTTTCTTTTTAAATTATATAATTTAAAATAAGTAATATGATACATTCTACAATTAAATATTAGAAAAGTCAACATTTACATAAATTTATGCAAAAATTAAAAATATGTAAAAATTTTAAAAAAGTTCTTGACATGGGTTTTAGTGTGTGGTATAATCATGTTCTGCATTATAGGTAAAATGGGTAATTATGCTTACACATTAGTTAATACAAATCGGGGTTTCAAAATTTAAAATGAGGTGATTTTTTTATGATACATCCGGTTACACTGGGGAAAAACACCAGAATGAGCTTCTCTAAAATCGATGAGGTCTTGGAAATGCCAAACCTAATTGAGGTTCAGAAAAATTCATATGAGTGGTTTATCAAGGAAGGCTTGAAAGAGGTTTTTCGAGATGTATCACCTATTACCGACTATGCCGGCAACTTAATATTAGAGTTTATTGATTACTCTCTTGACAGTAAGCCGAAATTCGAAATTGAAGAATGTAAGGAACGTGACACAAATTATTGTGCTCCGCTGCGTGTAAAAGTAAGGCTTATTAATCAAGAAACCGGAGAAATAAAGGAACAGGAAATTTTCATGGGTGATTTTCCGCTCATGACAAATCAGGGTACCTTTATTATTAATGGCGCGGAAAGAGTTATCGTTAGCCAACTCGTCCGTTCTCCTGGTATTTATTATACCAGAGCATATGATAAAGTCGGTAAAGAACTTTTATCGTCTACTGTTATACCAAACAGAGGCGCATGGCTTGAGTATGAAACAGATTCAAACGACGTATTCTGGGTTCGTGTTGACAGGACAAGAAAGCTTCCTATCACAGTTCTTCTGCGTTCTTTTGGGCTTGGCACAGACCACGAGATAACAGAAATGTACGGTGAATCTGATAAATTATATGCAACCTTTGAAAAGGATGCAACAAAAAACAGGGAAGAAGCTCTTTTTGAGATATACCGTCGTCTTCGTCCCGGTGAGCCCCCAACAGTTGAAAGTGCTGAAACTTTGTTGACATCGTTGTTCTTCGATTCCAGAAGATACGATTTAGCAAGGGTTGGGAGATACAAATTTAACAAAAAGCTTGCTATTTCCTCAAGAATTGCAGGCAGAGTGACAGCAAGAGATGTTGTTGATGACATAAATGGTGAAGTTCTGCTTGGTGCAGACGAGCTCATAACAAAAGAGAAGGCGCTTGAAATAGAAAAAGCAGGCGTTAATGTTGTATGGCTTAAAATTGAAGATAAGGAAGTAAAGGTATTCTCCAATAATATGGTGGATTTGAATGACTTTGTTCCATTTGATACAAGAGATATTTCACACAGTCTTGTCCGCAAGGATGTTATGCTTGAAATATTGTCACAGTATGAATCTGAGGAAGATTTAAGAAAAGAGTTTGAAGTAAGAATTGATGATCTTGTTCCAAAGCATATAACAAAGGAAGATATTTTTGCTTCCGTAAACTATTGTTTAAACCTCTCATTTGGGGTAGGAACAGACGATGATATTGACCATTTGGGCAACAGGCGTTTGCGTGGTGTTGGTGAGCTTTTACAGAACCAGTTTCGCATGGGTCTTGCCAGAATGGAGCGTGGTGTAAGAGAACGTATGAGCATACAGGATCTTGATATTGTCACACCACAGTCTTTGATTAACATAAGACCTGTTGTTGCTACAATTAAAGAATTTTTCGGTTCGTCACAGCTCTCCCAGTTTATGGAGCAGACTAATCCTCTTGGTGAGCTGACACATAAAAGAAGACTCAGTGCTTTGGGCCCCGGTGGTCTTAGCAGAGAGAGGGCAGGCTTCCAGGTGCGTGACGTTCACTATACGCATTACGGCCGTATGTGTCCTATTGAAACACCTGAAGGTCCTAACATAGGTCTTATAAACTCACTTAGTACCTTTGCCAGAATTAATGAATATGGTTTCATTGAGGCTCCGTACCGTAAAGTTGATAAGACTGAGGGTAGGGTTTTGGATGAAATTGAATATATGACGGCTGATGCAGAGGATAATTTTGTTGTCGCACAGGCAAACGAGACGCTTGATGATAACGGATATTTTATATCAAAGAAGGTAACAGCACGTCTGCTTGACAGATTTATAGAAGTTCCGCCAACTCAGGTGGATTATATGGACGTTTCACCGAAGCAGGTTGTTTCCGTTGCTACTGCAATGATTCCCTTCCTTGAAAATGACGATGCTAACCGTGCACTTATGGGTGCTAACATGCAGCGTCAGGCAGTGCCGCTTTTGCAGGCTGAATCCCCTGTAATCGGAACAGGTATGGAATATAAGGCGGCAAAAGACTCGGGTGTTGTAGTGCTGTCAGGGGAAGAAGGTAGTGTTGAAAAAGTATCTTCTAACCTTATTGTTATAAAAGATGACCAAGGAAATAAACACACACATAAGCTTCTTAAATTCAGGCGTTCAAATCAGGGAACCTGTATAAATCAGAAGCCGATTGTACAAATAGGCGAAAGGGTTAAAAAGGGCGATATTATTGCTGATGGTCCTTCAACAAGCAATGGTGAAATTGCCTTAGGCCGCAATCTTCTTATCGGCTTTATGACATGGGAAGGCTATAATTACGAAGATGCTATATTGTTAAATGAGAGACTTGTTAAAGAAGATGTGCTTACATCTATTCATATAGAAGAATATGAGTCCGAAGCAAGGGATACAAAGCTCGGTGCTGAGGAAATCACAAGAGATATTCCAAATGTTGGTGAGGATGCCTTAAAGGACCTTGATGAACGCGGTATTATCAGAATAGGTGCCGAGATTCATGCAGGTGACATTTTGGTGGGCAAGGTTACACCTAAGGGTGAAACAGAGCTAACTCCGGAGGAAAGGCTGCTTCGTGCAATTTTCGGTGAAAAAGCACGTGAGGTAAGAGATACATCACTGCGTGTACCTCATGGAGAACAGGGTATAATAGTTGATGTTAAGGTGTTCACAAGAGAAAACGGCGATGAATTATCCCCGGGAGTAAACATGCTTGTCCGCTGTTATATCGCACAGAAAAGGAAAATTTCTGTGGGAGACAAAATGGCAGGCCGCCATGGTAACAAGGGTGTTGTTTCACGAATTCTCCCACAAGAGGATATGCCCTTTTTGCCCGACGGTACACCGCTTGATATAGTTCTTAATCCACTTGGCGTTCCTTCACGTATGAATATAGGTCAGGTTCTTGAGGTTCACTTAGGGCGTGCCGCAAAACAGTTAGGGTATAAAATAGCGACGCCGGTTTTTGATGGTGCAAACGAAGATGATATTATGGATGCACTTGAAGAAGCAGGCTTCAGACGTGATGGTAAAACAGTTTTATTCGACGGCAGAACAGGTCAGCCTTTTGATAACCCTGTTACCGTAGGATATATGTATATGTTAAAACTTCATCATCTTGTTGATGATAAAATTCACGCAAGGTCAACAGGTCCATACTCACTTGTTACACAGCAGCCTTTGGGTGGTAAAGCACAGTTTGGTGGTCAGCGTTTCGGTGAAATGGAAGTTTGGGCACTTGAAGCTTACGGCGCAGCATATACTTTGCAGGAAATTCTCACAGTCAAGTCTGATGACATTACAGGACGTGTGAAAACCTATGAGGCGATTGTAAAGGGTGAAAATGTTCCCGAACCGGGTATACCTGAATCCTTTAAGGTTCTTATAAAAGAGCTGCAGAGCTTGGGGCTTGATGTTAAATGCCTATCTGGGGACATGGAGGAGGTAACCCTCACTGAGTTCGATGAAGACGATATGGGTGAAATCAGCATTGATGACCTCAATGAGGAAATGGGCGGGGTTACCAGTGACGATTTTGAAGGTCATGGTTTTACTGAGGTTGATGAGGATGATCTTCTTCTAAGTGCATTTGGTATAGGTGATGAGGAAAAGGAACAGCAGGAAGAAGATTTTGAGTTTCCCGATTTGCCGAATATAGACGATATTGAAGATGATGACTTGGATGAAGACATTGAAGAAGATGTTGAAGAAGATATAAATGAAGATAGTTTATAATGTTAGGGAGGTTTAATAATGGAATTTAATGCTTTTGAAGCTATACAAATAGGACTTGCTTCTCCCGAAAAGATAAGAGAATGGTCTCATGGTGAAGTTAAAAAGCCCGAGACAATAAATTATCGTACATTAAAGCCTGAACGTGATGGTTTATTCTGTGAAAGAATTTTCGGTCCTACAAGGGATTGGGAGTGTCATTGCGGGAAGTATAAAAGAATTAGATTTAAAGGTATTGTTTGTGATAAATGCGGCGTTGAAGTTACACGTGCTAAGGTTCGCCGTGAGAGAATGGGTCACATAGAGCTTGCAGCACCCGTAAGCCATATATGGTATTTTAAGGGAAGCCCTTCAAGGCTTGCACTTATGGTTAATATTTCTCCCGGTGACATTGAGAAGGTATTGTATTTTGCTGCATATATAGTCATTGATCCAGGCAAATCAGATTTAGTAAAAACGCAGATTATTTCGGAAAAGGAATACCGTGAGCATATTGAGAAGTTTGGCGAGGGTAGTTTCCGTGCGGGAATGGGTGCTGAATCAGTCAAAGAACTTCTGGAAGAAATTGATGTTGATGAACTGGCAAAGGAGCTTCGTGAAGAAGCTGAGGTAACACAGGGACAGAAAAAAATAAGGTTAATAAAAAGACTTGAGGTTGTTGAAGCATTTCGTACATCAGGTAACAAGCCTTCATGGATGATTATGGA
>CAZUVQ010000080.1:0-8609 GCA_964623915.1 uncultured Oscillospiraceae bacterium | reverse complement strand
GGAAAAACTAATTTAAATGGGTTGAAAAATATCCGACAGTAAATTTACGCTATCTCCTGACAATTTATTCTTTACAAAGTAGCATGATTTGTGATATAATATATAAGATACGGAGTTGTTTATGGAACAAACAGGAAAGGTCATTGAAACAAATGGCGGCAAAGCAGAAGTTAAAGTCGTGCGTGGCACTGCCTGCGGAGAAAGCTGCGGCAACTGCCATGTTTGCGAAAACCGTGACAATATAAGATGGATGATAAATGATGCAAAAGCACAAAAGGGCGATATTGTTCTTGTGGAAATGAGGACGAAAAAAGTCATTTTAATGGCTTTTGTGGCATATATCGTGCCTATAATTGCCGGTGCTGTTTGTTATGCGGTGCTTTCGGCTTTGGTAGGCAAAGGCATTGTTACTGACCTTGTATCATTTGCTTTTATTGTTTTGACAGTTTTATTTGTTGCAAAATACAACACGTTCAGCAAAGATAAATATCAAAGCCATGTAACGAAAATTCTCAAAAAAGAGGCAGATAATGAGCAGAATTAAAATAATAACCGGTCATTTTGGGAGCGGAAAAACGGAAATAGCTGTAAATATGGCTGCTGAGAAAAAAGGAGTTACTATTGTTGACTTTGATACGGTTAATCCCTATTTCAGAACAGCGGATGCAGCAGAAATGCTCAGAAAATCAGGCGCACGTGTAATTCTGCCTGAGTTTGCAAATACAAATATTGATATGCCTACTTTACCTGCTGAAATATATTCGGTATTTCAGAATGACGGGGAGGTAATATTTGATGTTGGCGGTGATGATGAGGGGGCAATAGGCCTTGGAATGTTCAACCGCTATTTTCTTGAATCCTCTTATGAAATGTATCTTGTTGTAAACGCATCAAGACCATTTACGAAAACTGAGGATGATGTTATTTATATGATGCATTCTATTGAAAATGCTTCAAGGCTTAAGGTCACACATTTGATAAATAACACTCATCTTGCGCAATACACAAAAAAAGAGGATATTAAAAAAGGACAGGCACTTTGCCAAAAGGTCAGTAAAAAAACTGGTATTCCCATAGCATACACCGCCGTAAGGCGGGATATTGTGCCGATTGTTTCGGATATAATCGATAACCCTATACTGGCTCTCGATTTATATATTAATTTACCGTTTTAACATAGGAGGAGGTAGTTATGCCTAAAGTAATATTCAATGAGGACAGGTGCAAGGGCTGTGAGCTTTGTGTGCAGGTATGTCCAAAAAAAATAGTGATTATGGCAAAAGACAGAATGAACAAAAAGGGGTTTCACCCCGCACAGGTTATTGAAATGGAAAAATGCATTGGCTGTGCTTTTTGCGCAACCACATGTCCCGATACAGTAATCGAGGTAGAAAAGTAGAAAGGATGACAGTTATGGGCGAAAAAGTTTTAATGAAGGGAAATGAAGCTATCGCTGAGGCGGCAATCCGTGCAGGCTGCAAGCTTTTCTTCGGTTACCCGATAACTCCACAAACAGAGGTTGCGGCATACATGGCAAAGCGTTTGCCAAAAATCGACGGTGTATTTCTTCAGGCGGAAAGCGAGGTTGCCGCTATTAATATGGTTTATGGTGCGGCTTCGGCAGGCAAGAGGGTTATGACATCCTCGTCAAGCCCCGGAATAAGCCTCAAACAAGAAGGTATTTCATATATTGCAGGAAGTGACTTGCCTTGTGTTATAGTAAATATAGTTCGCGGAGGTCCCGGTCTTGGCGGTATTCAACCGGCGCAAAGTGATTATTTCCAGGCGACAAAAGGCGGCGGACACGGTGATTACAAAATGGTTGTTTTAGCTCCCGGTTCAATTCAGGAAGTAGTTGATATTACAAAAGATGCGTTTGACGTTGCAGATAAATACCGTATACCCGTAATGATAATGGGTGACGGAATGTTAGGGCAGATGATGGAGCCTGTTGAATTTACAGAGGGCGAAGAACCCGAAATTTCCGAAAAGGATTACGCTGCATGCGGCACACAAATGAAAAGAAAAAGAAACATTGTGAACTCTTTGTACATAGAGCCCGATGTTTTGGAAAAAATAGTAGTTGAAAGATATGAACGCTATAAAACTATAGAAGAAAATGAAACACGTGTTGAGGAATATATGACAGATGATGCGGAGTTTATTTTCGCATCATACGGAACTACGGCACGAATAGTTAAAACAGCTATTGCAAAGCTCAGAAACGAAGGAATAAAAGTAGGTCTTATAAGGCCTGTTACTTTGTGGCCATTCCCATCTGAGGCTTTCGCTAATGCTGCTAAAAAAGTAAAAGGAATATTAACTGTTGAAATGAGCATGGGACAGATGGTGGAAGATGTACGCCTTGCGGTGAACGGCAAATGCCCTGTCGGGTTTTTCGGAAGAACAGGCGGCATGGTTCCCACTCCCGATGAAATAGTTAATGCACTTATGGAAATGAAAGGGGATTTAAAATAATGGCAAAAGTATTTACAAGGCCCCACTCTTTGAGTGACGTGCCCCTTCATTATTGCCCCGGCTGTACCCACGGTATTATTCACCGCCTTGTGGCAGAGGTTTTGGATGAGCTTGGGATAGAAGGCAAAACAGTTGGTATTGCTCCAGTTGGTTGTGCGGTTTTCGCATACAATTACTTTGAGTGTGATATGATAGAAGCAGCTCACGGAAGGGCTCCCGCTGTTGCGACGGGTGTTAAACGTTCTCTTCCGGAAAACGTTGTTTTCACATATCAGGGCGACGGTGACTTGGCGGCAATTGGTACTGCAGAAACAGTGCATGCTGCTTCAAGGGGTGAAAATATCACCGTTATTTTTGTAAACAACGCAATTTATGGTATGACGGGCGGTCAGATGGCTCCCACAACACTTCCGGGGCAGGTAACCCAGACAAGCCCTTACGGTCGTGATATAAAAACGCAGGGAAATCCTTTAAAAGTAAGCGAGCTTCTGTCACAAACGGGCGGAGCGGCTTATATTGAAAGGGTGTCTGTTGACAGCGTTCCAAATATTAAAAAAGCAAAAGCTGCTATAAAAAAAGCTTTTGAATATCAATTGGCAGGAAAGGGTTTCAGCCTTGTTGAGGTTTTATCAACCTGTCCTACAAACTGGGGGCTTTCTCCTGTCGAGGCATTACAATGGCTTCGTGATAACATGATTCCGTTCTATCCTTTGGGAGTTTATAAAGATAAAGATAAGGAGGCGGAAAAAAATGAATAATGAGTTTATTATTGCCGGTTTCGGCGGTCAGGGTGTTCTTTTTATGGGCAAGGTGCTTGCCTATACAGGGCTTGTTGACGGCAAACAGGTTTCATGGCTCCCCTCCTACGGACCTGAAATGCGTGGCGGAACGGCAAATTGCCATGTAATAATTTCAGATGAAAGCGTTGCATCACCACTTATCATAAACCCAACAACGCTTTTTGCTATGAATCTTCCTTCACTGAAAAAGTTTGAATCAAGCGTTGTGCCCGGCGGCTATATTGTAATTGACAGCACTTTAATTGACCCGTCAGAAATAACACGAGATGATGTTTTGGTCGTTTCTGCTCCGGCAACAAAGCTGGCGGAGGAATTAAATGCTAAAAAGCTTGCAAATATGATTTTGCTCGGTGCTTATATTAAACAGAGCAAGGTTGTTGATTTTGAAGTGTTTGAAAAAGGCCTTGCAAAGTGTATGCCAAAAAATAAACCCGAGCTTTTCGAGCTGAATAAAAAAGCAGTCTTACGAGGCTTCAGTAAATAAATATTTAATGGGGAAAGATTAAATGATAAATAGTGCATACGAGGTGTTTTTAGATAAAGTACATGGATGTTGGTACGGGAAGTGCCTTGGAGGTGCTGCAGGGGCACCTCTTGAGGGTATTAAAAAGCTTATTGATATAAAGGATTTTACAGAGGTGTTTAATCCTGACTTACCGAATGATGACCTTGATTTGCAACTTTTGTGGGTTGATGTTTTAGAAAAAAAAGGTTATGACATTACTTCTTCTGATTTAGCTGATGCGTGGATTGAAAAATGTTGGTACCCCTTTTCGGAATATGGATATTTTATGAAAAACTATATGAGAGGAATAAAACCTCCTTATAGCGGAATTATAAACAACCGTTTCTTTAAAGAAGGTATGGGGTGCCCGATTCGTTCGGAAATTTGGGGTATTATTTGTGCCGGAAAACCTGAACTTGCGAAGAAGTATGCATATATAGATGCTTGTCTTGACCATGCTGATAACTCCGTCTATGCGGAGCAGTTTCTTGCTTGTATAGAAGCAATGGCTTTTTATGAGAGTGATATACTTACTCTTGCGGGAAAGGGTATGGAGTTTATTCCTTCCGATTCAAAGCTTTACAAAGCTTTCTCTTTCATCCTCGAAAAATACTTAAACGGCGAAGACTGGATTTCAGTAAGACAGAAAATGCTTAACAAGTTCGGTCATCCTGATTTTACAAATGTAGTACAGAATTTAGGTATGGTCTTAATTTCTTTGCTTTACGGAGAATGCGATATGAGAAAAACCATAAATATTGCTCTTCGTTGTGGATTTGATACAGACTGCACCTGTGCATCTGCAGCATCAGTTGTTGGAATAATTAAAGGCTATAAAGCTCTTGGAGAATTAGGAGAACTAATCAAAGATTATTTTATATGTGGAATTGACGTGCAAAGAAGATCAGACAGTATTTTCGACCTTGCAAAGGACACGGCAAAACTCGCTTTTAATATGCCGGAAACTGTTGAGATTGAGCCGGTATATCCTACGGAAGACGGGTTGCAGGAAAGCCTTAAAGCTATACAGCCGGTTAAGTGGAGCGTTTACGGCCCATATTTCGACCAACTTGATTTACCTATGAATCCTGATTACCCAAGCCCGCATGGTGAAGGATGTGTTCTGCCTGATATTGTATGTATGGTGAATAATGAAGTTTTTTTAGAAAGAGAATATGAAAAAGGCGAAAAAGCATTTGAGATAGAAGCATACGAAGATTTTATTGAAATAGATAAATATTTCACAATGGAAGGCCAATACGCATGTTCGCTGGAAACTACGGTTATTTCACCGGAAGATAAAAGAATTTGGGCAATTATAGGTAATAGCGACGGATTTTCTCTGTCTGTTAATGGTGAAAAAGTTCTTGAAAAAGATGAAATAAGGCTTTGGACACCTTATAATAATTTCTGCTTTGTTGATTTAAAAAAAGGTGAAAATATAATCATTTTAAAACTTCTTAAACGGACAAGCAATCTTGACTTTTCAATAGGGTTTAGAATATATGACGGAAACCATTGGCATAAATCAAAATGGTGTACGGATTTAATATACAAATAATAGTAGCGTCAAATAATTTATAAAAAAGCAAAAAAATCAAGTAAAATCAGCGAAAAATAGGTACTGTCCGTTGATTTTTAGGCAAAAAACTTGACAGTGCCATATTTTTATCAGAGGTGTTTTGTAATGAATAAAAAATCCATTGAAAGTATTGATATAGCCGGCAAAAAGGTGTTGGTTCGCTGTGATTTTAACGTGCCACTTGATGCAGACAAGGTCATTACTGACGAAAACAGAATTTTAGGCGCGCTTCCCACAATTAAGTACCTGATTTCAAAGGGTGCAAAGGTTATCCTTTGCTCACACCTTGGAAGACCTAAAGGTGAGTTTAATATGAAGTACAGCCTTGCTCCCGTAGCAAAAAGGCTATCTGAGCATCTTTCAAAAGAAGTTGTGATGGCACAGGATGTTATTGGGGACAGTGCAAAGTCACTTGTCGCCAATATGAAGGACGGCGATGTAATACTGCTTGAAAATGTGAGATTTCATAAGGAAGAAGAAAAGAATGACCCACAGTTTTCAAAAGAACTTGCTTCTCTTGCAGAGGTTTATGTAAACGATGCATTCGGTACGGCACACAGAGCACACGCTTCAACAGCAGGTGTTGCTACTTATCTTCCGGCAGTTTGCGGTTACCTTATTCAGAAGGAAATAGACATAATGGGGAAGGCACTTGCAAACCCTCAGCGCCCTTTTGTTGCTATTTTAGGCGGTGCTAAGGTATCCGATAAAATAGGGGTTATTGAAAACCTTATCACAAAGGTTGATACACTCATAATAGGCGGCGGTATGGCTTATACCTTCTTAAAGGCTAAAGGATATGAAATCGGAACATCTTTGTGTGACGAAGAAAAGCTTGCCTTGGCACGTGAACTTATGGCAAAGGCAGAGGCGAAGGGTGTTAAAATGCTTCTCCCTGTGGATACTGTGGTATCTTCATCCTTTCCCGAGCCCATCAATGGTGAAATAGAAGTTGATACAGTGTGTTCAACATCAATTTCCAAGGATAAAATGGGGCTTGATATAGGCGTAAAAACACGAGAATTATTTGCTGATGCTGTTAAATGTGCAAAGACGATTGTTTGGAACGGTCCAATGGGCGTATTTGAAAACCCGACACTTGCACAGGGCACAATAGCAATTGCAAAGGCTTTATCAGAAACGGATGCTGTTACTATTATCGGCGGCGGCGACAGTGCGGCGGCAGTTGAACAGCTTGGCTTTGCAGACAAGATGACACATATTTCAACAAAAAGTTATTTTGAATTCCTTGAAGGAAAAATTCTACCAGGCATTGATTGCCTTTTAGACAACAAAAAGAAAGTAGCAGCCGGTAACTGGAAAATGAATATGCTCCCTTCACAGTGCGGCGCATTTATTAAGGAGCTTGCCCAAAAGGCTGACGGTGCTTCAAATACAGTAATTGTATGCCCCACAGCTGTTTGCATTCCTGCGGCTGTTGAAGCGGCTAAGGGCACAATTGTTGAAGTTGGTGCTCAAAATATGTACTACGAGGAAAAAGGTGCTTTTACAGGGGAAATTGCTCCTGATATGCTTACGGATTTAGGTGTAAAATACGTTATAATAGGTCACTCTGAAAGACGTGAGTACTTTGCCGAAACAGATAATACAGTAAATGCAAAGGTATTAAAAGCATTAGAACATAACCTTACACCAATTATCTGCTGCGGTGAGACATTGGCACAGAGAAAAGACGGTATCACAATTGATTTTATCAGAACACAGCTCAAGATTGCGTATAAAAATGTTTCTGATGAACAGGCAAAAAAGACTATTATTGCTTATGAACCTATATGGGCAATAGGAACAGGCGAGACAGCAACTTGCGAGCAGGCAAATGAGGTCTGCTCTGCAATACGTGTTCTCATTGGTGAGCTTTACGGTGAAAAAACTGCTGAAGATATTGTAATTCTTTACGGCGGAAGCGTAAACGCAAAAAATGCGGCAGAGCTTTTTAGCTGCTCTGATATTGACGGCGGTCTTGTTGGCGGTGCAAGCCTTAAGACTGATGACTTTACAGTAATAGCAAACGCATAAATAAACCAGTTGAGGGACTGCAAGATTATGTGCCTTAAGCATTTAATTTTGCAGTTCTTTGTGAAAGGATTGATTACAATGGAAAAGCAGCTCATTACACTAATTATTATGGACGGCTTTGGAATATCTGAAAACACAAGAGGAAATGCCATTAAAGCCGCTGCAACGCCTAATCTTGACAAGCTTTTTTATAATTTTCCGAATACTTCAATTGATGCCTCGGGTATGGCAGTAGGCCTTCCTGACGGGCAGATGGGAAACTCGGAGGTAGGGCATACAAATATGGGTGCAGGCAGAATAGTGTACCAGGAATTAACAAGAATTTCAAAGTCAATAGCCGAAGGTGAAATCTTTGGCAATGAAGAACTTATAAAGGCATGTGACAATTGTAAAAAAAATGACAGTTCACTTCACCTTATAGGTCTTTTGTCTGACGGTGGTGTTCACAGCCATATTAAACACTTGTTCGGTCTTCTTGAAATGGCAAAAAAACAGGGGCTTGAAAAGGTTTTTGTTCACGCAATTCTTGATGGGCGTGATGTTTCGCCTGTTTCGGGTGCCGGTTTTATAAAAGAGCTTGAAGCTAAAATGAAAGAAATCGGGATAGGGAAAATAGCAACGGTTATGGGCAGATACTATGCAATGGACAGGGATAACCGTTGGGAGCGTGTGTCAAAAGCATATGATGCCATGGTTTGCGGCAAGGGCGAGAGAGCTTTGTCAGCTTCCGAATATGTCAGGGCATCTTATGAAAAAGATGTAACTGATGAATTTGTAATTCCTGCCGTTTGTTGTGATGATAAAATAAAAGAAAACGACAGTATTGTATTTTTTAATTTCCGACCTGACAGGGCAAGAGAAATTACAAGAACTTTTGTTGACCCTGAGTTTTCAGGATTTGACAGAAAATATTTTCCGGTTCACTATGTTTGTATGACACAGTATGATGCTACAATGCCCAATGTATCAGTAGCATATAAACCACAAAGCCTTGAAAATACATTTGGAGAATACTTATCAAGGCTTGGTAAAAAACAGCTGCGCATTGCAGAAACTGAAAAATATGCCCATGTAACATTCTTTTTCAACGGTGGTGTTGAAAAGGTGTATGATGGGGAGGACAGAGTTTTAATAAATTCACCAAAGGTTTCTACATATGATAAAAAGCCCGAAATGAGCGCATTTGAGGTTACGGACGCTGTTTTTG
>CAZUVQ010000079.1:4129-8651 GCA_964623915.1 uncultured Oscillospiraceae bacterium | reverse complement strand
CAAAAACAGAACGTGAATTTGCAAGCCTTGCCGAAAAAACGGCTTTGGAAAAGGGTTTTTTACTGCTTGATTCCTTCTCAACCTTAAAAGCAGGCGATAAGATTTACGTGAATAACCGTGGCAAGGGAATCCTTTTGGCTGTTATCGGCCGTGAGGACATTGAAAGGGGCATAACGCTTGTAGGCTCTCACATTGATACTCCCCGTATTGATTTAAAACCTAACCCCTTATATGAAGACGGTGAAATGGCACTATTTAAAACTCATTATTACGGCGGTATTAAAAAATATCAGTGGACTGCTATTCCACTTTCAATACATGGGACTGTTGTACTTGCAAGCGGTGAAAAAGTTGATATTGCCTTTGGTGACGAGTGTGACGATGTAACCTTCACTATAAGTGACCTTCTGCCCCATTTAGCTGAAGAGCAGAACAAGAAAACACTTGATAAAGCCATAGAAGGCGAGGCACTGAATATAATAATAGGCTCTGTTCCGCTTTCTGACGAAGATGAAAAAGAGCCGTTTAAAGCGGCAATATTAAAGCTGATTAATGAAAAATACGGTATTTGTGAAGAAGATTTTTTAAGTGCGGAAATTCAATTTATCCCTGCTTTTTCAGCAAAAGATTTGGGATTTGACAGAGGGCTTGTCGGAGCACACGGGCATGATGACAGAGTTTGTGCATACACCTCCATGCAGGCTATCTTTGAAACTGAAGCCCCTGAAAAAACGGCTGTTTGCCTTCTTGTGGACAAAGAAGAAGTGGGTTCAATGGGTGTCACGGGAATGCGGTCACGTTTTTTTGAAAACGTTATGGCTGAAATACTGGCTCTCATGGGCAAAGGCGAGCTTGCGCTTCGCAGGTGTCTCTCATCGAGCATCTGTCTTTCTGCCGACGTTTGCGCAGCTTGGGACCCCAATTACCCATCTGTTATGGAGAAAAACAACAGTGCCAAATTATCACACGGTGTTGCTGTTATGAAATACACCGGTTCAAGGGGCAAAGGCGGTTCCTCTGATGCTTCGGCGGAGCTAATGGGCAGAATTAGAAAAATATTTAACGAGAACGGTGTTTTATGGCAATCAACCGAGCTTGGCAAGGTTGATGCCGGCGGTGGCGGTACAATATCACAGTATGTTGCAAACCTTAATATTGATACTCTTGACTGTGGTGTTGCCCTCTTATCAATGCATTCTCCTTTTGAGGTTGCAAGCAAAATTGATATTTATATGGCTTATCGTGGATATAAGGCATTTTTAAGCAGTAAAGAAAAATAAAGATATGGATTAAAGTTAAGATATTCGGCAATCAAAAATTAAAATCACAGATAAATATAAAACCTAACGCAAGTATAAGCTCCATATCTTTTTTTTCTTCCTTGAGCAAAAGCAGAATAAGTGCAATAAGCAAAATATCATCTATCCGAAACTTGCCAAAGAGATTAGAACTTTTATCCTTTGGCTTGATTTTTAATGGCTGTTCTGCCACAGGCAGTGTATTTGGTTTATCGTGTGGCAAGCTTTGCCTGCTGTTTTGCGGAGCTTGTTCACATTTTTGTTCTGATATTTGTTGAGCTTTTTTTTCATATTCGTTAAAATACCTGCGATACATTTTTTCACTTCCTTAAAACAAATCCATATCACTAAGTAACGGCCCGAGCTTTGATAAACGCAGTAATTTAACAGCTTTTTTTGCGCCTTCACTGCGTTTGTCGCTCAGATACGGCATAAGTGCCGTTATAAGCTTTACACCGTCGTCATCCTTCTCATTTATTTTGTCAAACATCTTTCCGATTTTTAAAAGGCTTGCCATATCCAAAGAAGAGTCACCTTCTGTTTTCTCCTCTTTATGCCCTTCATTTTGGGCAGATTCACCCTTCAGGCTGCCTAAAATATCCCCGATTTTACTCACCGCATCAGGATCTGACAATATGCTTTTTAAAATATCCTCAGGTGAGCCTGACATATGACCACTCCTTTAAAAAAGTTCTTTGAGTTTTTCAGCAAGCTCAGGATTATCGGAAATAGCTTTTGTAATTTCAGAAATATTCTTGTCACCGCTTTTTCCTGTTTTCTTTAATTCATCTATCGTTTTCTTCCCCTCAGGCGTCGCTGCAAACTGCTTTGCAATTTTTAAATACTCAACCATTTTCGCTTTATCCATGTTTTTTAAAAGATCATTAATATTATCCAAATTATCAATCCTTTCAGTTCTTTATATTATACTGTTCACATATTCATTATATGACAGTGTCACTTAAATGTCACTTGACATTCTTTATATTATATAGTATTCTTTTTTGGGAGGAAAAATTATGTTTTACACTAAATATGTTGATGAAATTGAATCTACGAATTCATATATGAAATTAAATAAATCAGAGTTTTCTCACGGTGATGCACTCATTGCAAAAACACAGACAAATGGGCGTGGCAGATTGGGGCATTCCTTCAGCTGCCCTATTGGCGGTCTTTATATGTCAATTTATCTTGACGCTGCGTATCCGGCAGAGGAAATGCCTTTTGTTACTGTTTTGGCAGGCGTAGCTGTGCGCCGTGTTGTTAAGCGCTATTTATCAGACGATATAAAAATTAAATGGATTAACGATTTGTATATAAATAATAAAAAGTTATGCGGAATACTTTCTGAGTACATATCCTCGCATGAAGGTGACGGTGTCGTTATCGGCATTGGCCTAAATGTCAACTCACGAGAGGGACTGCCCGATATTGCAATTTCTATGGCAATGCAAGGTGGGCTTGAATATGATATAAAAAAAATCTCCGCTGAAATTATTGCGGAGATAGTTTTTCTTTATGAAAACGCCTCAAAAAAGGAAATCGGTAAAGAAATGAAGCAAAACCTTTTTGCACCCTCTGAATCAATGGACGAGTGGTTTGCACGGTACAATATGTAGCCATGCTAAATATAAATAAGCTCTCTTGTGGATTTCGTTAAGATTTCCGCTCCCTTTTGTGTGATGAGAGCCATATCCTCAATCCTAACACCACCGAAATTTTCAATGTAAATCCCCGGCTCAACAGTGACCACATTGCCGGGCTTTAATGTTTTTTCAGATTTCGGTGAAAGGGTTGGCATTTCGTGAATATCTATACCAACACCATGCCCTAATGAATGCGTGAAATATTCACCATAACCTGCTTCAGAAATTATATCACGAGCTTTTTTGTCAACATCGGCGCATTTTGCGGTGGGCATCAACGCCATTTGCCCCGCAAGCAAAGCATTTGCAACAGTATCATGAATCTCTTTTTGTTTTTCATTTGCAATGCCTACTACAACCGTTCTTGTAATATCAGAGCAATATCCATCAAGCACGCAACCATAGTCCATCACAAGAAAATCACCTGTTTTTATTTCAGCAACAGTTGCGGTTCCATGGGGCAGGGCACTTCTGATTCCCGAGGCAGCTATTGTGTCAAAAGAAGTCCTAAAAGCACCGTTTTTTCTCATATAGCCTTCAATGATTGATGCAACCTCTGTCTCCCTCATCCCAGCTTTGATATGGCTTACCGTATACAAAAAAGCCTCATCAGCAAGCCTTAACGCTTCTCTTATGCTTTTTATTTCTTCGGCATCCTTTACCGCTCTTTGCTCTGTTATGCTGTTTTGAAAGGGAATTAGCTCAATACCTGTCAAAAGGTTTTGCATTTGCGTGAAATTCGCAACACTTAGAGCTTCATCTTCATAGCAAAATGCCGTAATACCTTCATTGGCTGCTGTTTTTGCTATTTTTGAATAATCAGATTCGGGAGCAGAAATTAGGCAAAAGCCCTTTGCCTGTTCTTTAACCTGAATTGTATAGCGTGTGTCCGTCACAATATATTGATTATCCGTAGTTACTATAAGATAACCTGCACTGCCGGAAAATCCGCTGTAATAAAACCTGTTTTGAAAAGATGTGATAATAGCTCCGCCTGCGCCTTTTTCTTTGAGGTAATCCCTTAACTTTTCAATTCTTTTTTCCATTAAAAATCTCCGTCAGCAAAAGCTGAAAGCGCCAGAATATAGCTTTTTTTACCAAAGCCTGCAACCATACCTCGGCATACAGATGACAGAACGCTTTTATGCCGAAAGTCCTCCCTTGCGGCAATATTTGACATATGTACCTCAATCACAGGTGCTTTTATACCCTCAATAGCATCACGAATTGCTATGCTGTAATGCGAATATGCCCCTGCATTGAGTATTATGCCATCGTAATCTTTTGCACGCCACAGGCAAGAGACAATCTCTCCTTCGCTGTCACTTACAAAAAATTCAACATCCATATTGCGCCCTTTAGCGGCAATTTTAATCTCACCGTTAATGTCATCGAGCGTTTCACAGCCGTAAACATCCGGACTTCTCATACCTGTATATTTTAAATTAACACCGTTGATTACCATTATTTTCATGGGAAAACCCCTTCCAATATAATTTATTCAGCGAGTGACATCTCCATTATCTTGGTACTTCTTTTTATAAACTCTGCCAAAGCCTTGCTGTCGAGCGGAGC
>CAZUVQ010000079.1:0-4029 GCA_964623915.1 uncultured Oscillospiraceae bacterium | reverse complement strand
TCAATTACCGTAGGCATTATTAAAGACTCTATTCCCTGTTCACGGAAAAGAGATATATACTGTGCCTGCTGCATCACATCAGAAGCATAATAAACAGTATTTTCATATCCGTGCGCCTTTGCATCCTCAAGATAATCCTCAAGTGAAATGTACCTCTCGTCCGTTGTTTTGTAAAGAACGATATCCGCTACCTTTTTATAGAATTTTTCATCCTTCATGCAGCCGTATTTAACAAACGGTGAAATATCATCCCAGTATGATTTGTAGTTGTCAGGTTCTTTTTTGAAAAGTGAAATAAGCTTGTCCGCTACCTTCTTTGTTATATGTGCCGATACCTTTGCCGCATAACCGTCATTTTGCAGAAAACTTCTTGATACATTAAGCGGAAGGTCCGGACAGTCAATACACCCTTTGAGCAACAGCAAAAATTCTGGAATAATTTCCTTCACGTTATCCGCAACAAACACCTGATTATTGAAAAGCTTTATTTGTCCTTCATTGATTTCAAGCTCATGGCGAAGCTTTGGAAAGAACAATATTCCCTTTAAGTTAAATGGATAATCTACATTCAGATGAATATAAAACAGCGGATCGTTAAAATCCATAAACACTTTTTTATAAAAAGCAATATATTCCTCATCTTTGCATTCTGACGGCTTTTTAAGCCACAACGGCTCTGTGTCGTTTATTTTATCGCCCTTTTCTTTTCCCTCTTCATATAGATATATAGGAACAGGGAAAAAGCCGCAGTATTTATTTAATATTGACATAAGAGTGCTCTTTTCCAAGAACTGTTTATTATCATCATTAATATGAAGAACAATCTCTGTTCCCCTGTCTGCTTTATCGCTTTCACCGATTTCATATTCCGTGCCACCGTCACAACTCCAGAAAACACCCTTTGCCCCGTCAGCATATGACAATGTTTTAATATCAACAAGCTCTGACACCATGAATGCCGAATAAAAACCAAGACCGAAATGACCTATAATTCTGCTATCCTCTTTATCCTCATCCTGATATTTTTTTATAAATTCCTCAGCACCGGAAAAGGCAACGCTTGCAATATAATTTATTACCTCTTCCTCTGTCATGCCTATACCGTTGTCCTTGATTGTCACAGTTTTTTCCTTTTTATTTACAATGACTTCCACAAAGTAATTTTCCTCCGCGGCTGCATTGCCCATGGCAACAAGCTTTTTATGTTTCGTGACGGCATCACATCCGTTTGAAACAAGCTCACGCAGAAAAATATCCTTATCCGAGTAAAGCCATTTTTTAATAACCGGAAATATGTTTTCCGTGCTGACAGAAATTGTACCTTTTTGCATAACACTATTCCTCCTATACAAAAAAAAATTATTTTAATATTTAAACCTTTACCAGAATTATTCTGATAAAAGCTTATTGTCTTCTTTGGTTAGTTCAATTTTTTCAAACATATCAGGTCTTTTAACCTTTGTTCTCAAAAGTGACTGTTTTCTTCTCCATTGCCTTATCTTTGCATCATGTCCCGACAAGAGAATTTCGGGAACCTCTCTTTCGTGGAACTTCGGCGGACGTGTATATTGCGGATACTCCAAAAGCCCGTTTGAATGTGATTCTGTCCCCGCATTACCATTTTGAATAACACCCGGTACCATTCTTGCCACTGCATCAATAATTGCCATAGCAGGGATTTCACCGCCTGTTAAAACATAGTCCCCCAAAGAGATTTCTGCATCAACGATTTCTTCCAAAATCCTTTCATCAACACCTTCATAATGACCACATAAAAGTACTATATGCTCAAATTCTGAAAGCTTTTCCGCCGATTTTTGCGAAAAAACTTTGCCCTGTGGTGACATATATATAACATACGGCTTGTAATCAAGCCCCCCTGCTATACTCATATATGCATCAAAAATAGGCTGCGGAGCCATAACCATTCCTCCGCCTGCACCGTAAGGGTAATCATCCACCCTGCCGTGTTTATCAAGTGTGTAATCTCTTATATTTATAAAATTTAATGTTATGAGTCCTCTTTCCCTTGCCCTGCCTATAACACTTTTACTCATTACGTATTCAAACATTTCGGGAAAAAGAGTTAAAACATCAATTATCATCGTCAAATAATCCTTTCAGAGGGTGAATTAAAACCTCGCCCTTTTCCATATCAAATTTTAATACCACCTCATCAATAACAGGAATTAAATACTCTTTCTTATCTTCGCCCAAAACTGTGTAAACATCATTACTTCCCGTTGTAATAACGTCAGTAATTTTACCTAAAACCCTGCCATAATCTGTTACGACACGAAGCCCTATTATATCAACTATATAGTACCTTCCGTCCGGCAATGGCGGTGCATCTTCCCTGTCTAAATAAAGCTCACAGTTTTTGATGCTCTGTGCCTTTTCCATTGTATCGATTTCAAGAAATTTAACTATAAGTGAACCTTTATGAGGGCGCATTGATAAAATATTCAGTATTTCCCCGTTTTTTGTATAAAGCCTTTCCCGCTCTTCAAAAAACTCAGGCCCGTCAGCATAAATCACAAGCTTGACTTCACCGTGGACTCCATGGGTGTTTACGATTTTTCCACATAACAGCCTGTTGTTATTCATAAAAATCTCCATAGCCTTTCTTCCCATAAATAGTAAAAACACACATAAGCTTATCTGTGGGCAGATAAGTCCTGTATTGGAATGAGGGGCTGTCTCATTTTAAAAACAAATGAAACAACCCCTATAAAGGTTATACAATATCTACGATAACCTTTGTGTTTTCTCTGTTGGCGGCGGCTTTCATTACAAGGCGCATTGCTTTTGCAATCCTGCCTTGTTTTCCGATTACCTTGCCCATATCCTCTTCATTTACATGCAGTTCCAGATATGTTGCCGAATCTCTTACGGTCTCCGTAACTTCAACATCATCAGGATGAGTAACGAGAGATTTTGCTATAAAAACCAATAAGTCTTTCATAAAACCTTTACCTTTCCCCGAAATTATTCGGTAATGCCACTTCTTTTAAGCAAAGATTTCACACTATCTGTCGGCTGTGCTCCTGTAGCAATCCATTTTTGAACCTTTTCTGCATCAATTTTAATTACTGAAGGATTTGCCAGTGGATCGTATGTTCCGACTTCTTCTATAAATCTGCCGTCACGCGGATAGCGTGAATCTGCTACTACAACTCTGTAAAACGGAGATTTCTTGCTTCCCATTCTTCTGAGCCTTATTTTTACTGCCATTTAATTCACCTCCAAATAAAATATATAAAATAAATCTTTTTATAAAGAATTATTATCAGAAAGGAAACTTCATTTTCTTTTTTGCGCCCGGCTTCATAAATTGTTTCATCATTTTTTGCATATCCTCAAACTGCTTTAATAGGCGGTTTACTTCAGAAACCTCTCTGCCACAGCCCTTGGCAATACGTTGCTTGCGTGAAGCGTTTATAATGGAAGGGTTTTCTTTTTCAGAAGGCGTCATAGACTTTATTATAGCCGCAACCCTTTCCATCTGATTGTCATCGAGATTAACACCTGCAAGTGCTTTTTTATTTACACCGGGAATCATATTTATAATGCTTGAGAGGGAACCCATACTTTTCATTTGTTCCATCTGGTCAAGAAAATCATTCAAATCAAATCGCTGCTGGCGCATTTTCTTTTCAAGTTCTATTACTTTTTGCTCGTCAAATGCCTCCTGTGCCTTGTCTATAAGCGTTAAAACGTCACCCATGCCGAGTATTCTTGACGCCATTCGTTCGGGATAAAAAACCTCGATATCCGACAGCTTTTCGCCCATGCCCGCGTATTTTACAGGCTTTCCTGTTATCGCGCGCACGGATATTGCCGCGCCTCCTCGGGTGTCGCCGTCCAGCTTGGTAAGAACGATACCGGTTATGTCCAGCTTTTCATTAAAGCTTTCTGCTATATTCACTGCGTCCTGACCTGTCATAGCGTCTACAACAAGCAAAATCTCAGCGGGGGAAACCGCTGATTTAATATCAATAAGCTCCTGCATCATATTCTCGTCAACAT
>CAZUVQ010000078.1:0-8715 GCA_964623915.1 uncultured Oscillospiraceae bacterium | reverse complement strand
ATGAAATATATGTCAAGTAGGGAACGGGCAAAATGAGCCGTTCCCTGAAAAAAAATATTTTATCGATTTAATGCCGTCCTTATTTCTGAAACAGAGCTCTCAATAATATCTACAATTTTAAATCTGACATCAAAACCTTCTTCAGTTGTTATTAAAGATATTTCATCATTACGAAGGGCTTTTTTAAGATATTCATCGGTTTTTTTTGTATCTGAGGCAGCATCAACAAAACAGAGCGGGGGAAACATGACGCACCACCAGTTTTGACCGGCTGCTTTTCCGATTTCAACTCTCACTGCCTCATATTTTCCTGAAGGCAGAGAATATTTTTCATATGTTTTCATTGGAAAATAATATTCACCTGTATTTATTTTAACAGAATATGAAAAACCACGTTTTTGTATTTCATCCTCTGCTGCTTCTATCAGTACATTTTTTTTATCAGAAAGGATTGCTTTTGATTCCTCAAGACTTGAGCTGTCAGTAAACAATTTACGGCTTTCATAGAGTATTCTGTCACGAACAGCTAATTTTAGTTTCTGGTCAACTGCAGAATCGCTGTTAGCAAGAATATGAAGCCTTAAAATATTTTGTGACAAATCCTCCCCAATACCGGTTGAATAAGATATTATTGTAGTAAAAATAAAAATTACCGCCATAAGTGAAAATATCAATTGTTTCTTTTTCATTCATTCACCACCTGATTTTATAATACAAATATAATTATTGACATAAATACATTATCTTATACATTTTGCGTGTTATTATTTTTACTGGTAAATGAGAGTTTTTATAAAAGTAAAAATTTCAGTGATTTTATTTCAAACGAATAATATATATTAATTATATATAAATATTGCTTGATTTTTTATTGTTAAAGAGTTATAATTATGATGCTTAGTTCACTTGAACGCATGTTTTTGGTGGTTTTCCCCTCTTTTAGTTTAACTTGCTATGTATAAATTATGTGTTGCAATTTTTTGCTTCCGATGTATCAAAGGAGAATTTGTTATGCCATTATTTGAAAAGTGTGAGTCCTACACACTTGCAAAGGAGTTTATAGAAAAAGGAATTTATCCTTATTTTCATGAACTTGAGTCAAGACAGGATGTTGAAGTTATAATGGAAGGCAAGCGCAGAATTATGCTTGGCTCAAACAATTACCTCGGTCTAACGGTTCATCCGAAGGTTATCCGTGCTGGAATCGAAGCAATGGAAAAATTCGGAACAGGTTGTTCCGGCTCCAGATTTTTAAACGGGACGCTGGATTTACATATTGAACTTGAAGAAAAAATTGCACGTTTCCTTGATAAGGAAGCCTGTATGACTTTTTCAACAGGTTTTCAGACAAATCTCGGTGTTATAGCAGGGATTTCTTCCCGCCATGATTATATAATATGTGACAGGGAAAACCATGCCAGTATTTATGACGGCTGCAGGCTATCATATGCTACGACTTTAAGATACAAGCACAGTGATATGGATGACCTTGAAGCAAGGCTAATATCCATACCGGAAGATGCGGGCAAGCTAATAATAACCGACGGCGTTTTCAGCATGAGCGGTGATGTTTGTAAGCTTCCTGAGATAGTTGAACTTGCTAAAAAATATAAGGCAAGAATTATGGTGGATGATGCCCATGGTTTCGGTGTATTGGGAAATGGTAAAGGTACAGCCGAATACTTTGGTTTAAACGATGAAGTTGATATTATAATGAGTACATTCAGCAAGTCGTTAGCAAGCCTTGGCGGATTTGCGGTTGCAAAAAAAAGCGTTATAGATTATTTGCGGCATAACTCAAGGCCTTTTATCTTTTCAGCCTCAATTACCCCTGCATCATGTGCCACGGCATTAGCTGCCCTTGAGGTAATAAAAGAGGAGCCGCAAAGAGTGGCGAGGCTTTTATCTCTTGCAGATTACATGAGAAAAGGTCTTAGAAAAAGGGGAGTTGCCATAAAGGACTCAGCAACACCTATTATACCTATATACACCTATGAAACTGTGAAAACTCTTGTAACAGCTAAAAAACTGTATGAGAACGGCGTTTATATAAACCCCGTTTTACCGCCTGCAACACTTCCGACGGAATGTCTTTTGAGAACAAGCCTTATGGCAACACACACAGAAGAGCTTCTTGACGAGGCTATGGATATAATAGAGGAAACATTAAGTCATGAGTAAGGTTGTAGTAATTACGGGCGCTTCAAGCGGCATAGGGCTTGAGGTGGCAAAGCTCTTTAAAGATAGTTGTAAGGTTTATAATTTAAGCAGGAGAAGCGGGAATTGTAAAGGTATTTATCATATCCCCACAGATGTGGCATCAGAGGAATCCGTAGCAAAGGCTTTTTTGGTGATTACCGAAAATGAGGGGAAAATTGATTTGCTTATAAATAACGCCGGTTTTGGGATTTCCGGTGCTATTGAGTTTACAAAAACAGATGAAGCCAAGGACATTTTTGATGTCAATTTTTTCGGAACATTTTTATGCTGCAGATATGCGCTGCCACTGATAAGGAAAACTTGCGGCAGAATAATTAACATAAGCTCGGCGGCGGCTATTTTTTCAATTCCTTTTCAGGGGTTTTATTCCGCTTCAAAGGCAGCTGTCAATTCATTTACCCTCTGCCTTAAAAATGAGGTTAAAATGTTTGGTATAAGCGTTTGCGCTGTTATGCCCGGTGATGTTAATACAGGCTTTACAAAAGCAAGGGCAAAAAACGAAAACGGCAGTGAAATTTACAAGGACACAATAAAGAAATCTGTTGCAGTTATGGAAGTGGACGAAGAAAACGGAATGCAGCCATGTGACCTTGCAAGGTATATTTATAAAATTGCCAACAAACGAAAAATCAGCTCACTTTATTCATTTGGTTTTTTGTATAAATTTTATTCATTTCTCTTTAAAATTCTTCCGGTTGATGCAGTAAACCGGCTTGTCGGTATGATTTATATCAAAAAATAAAAAATAGTTTCAATATTACGACAATATTTTCAAAAGCCATCATATATAATAACAAGGAGGGTGATTACATTGAAGCCTGTTATATATATAGATGTGCTTTTTTTTGTAAATTTAATAATTAACTACATACTCCTGTTTACTGCCGCAACCATAGGAAGATTGCCTTATAAAAGAATACGCATTACAGTGGCTTCTTTTGCAGGAGGTCTTTATGCTGTCGGAATGTTTTTTCCAAATCTGAATTTTATATATTCTATGGGCGCAAAGATAATGTCTGTGTTTGCAATAGTTGCAATTGCTTACAACATCAGAGGCTTAAAGCTGTACTTTAAAAGTGTGTGTTATTTCGGTCTTGTCACTATTTGCTTTGGCGGTGGTGCATTTATGGTTTTGTATTTTACTGATATCGGTGCCGCAGGTGGTGCTGTGATAAGCAACGGAATTTTGTATTTTAACTTGCCATGGCAGATTCTCACAATCGGAATTGCATTATCTTATTTAATTATAAGAGTTGTGCTCCATGCACTTCGTGGAAAAAGCTCCGGCGGAAATGACTACGCTTATATTAAAATTGTTTTGGATAAAAGGGAAACCACAATTAGGGCGCTTGTTGATACAGGAAATGCTCTTTATGACCCCATAAGCAGTTATCCTGTTATTGTGGCGGAATTTGAATCGCTTACACCTGTTTTGTCAGAAGATTTGCAGGAAATATATCGTGACCAGAAAAATGATCATATAGAATATATTTCAGCTTTTACATACACAACACAAAAAATTGCAAAGGTAAGAATTATTCCGTATTCATCTTTAGGAACTGACAACGGTATTATGCTCGGCTTTGTTCCAGATAAAGCACTTTTACTAGAGAATGAGACAGAAAAGGATATGGGTAAGGTAATAATAGGTATATATGACAAGCAGCTTTCTGCCGATAAAAGCTTTCAGGGATTACTGCATCCGCAGATAATGTGTCAATAAAGGAAGGAATCATAATGAAATTCTTTAAATTATTCAGAGCAAAAATTTATATTTGGTTTATTAAAAAAGGCATACCAAAAAAGTTTGTTCATTACATTGGTGGAAGTGAAACCTTGCCTCCGCCTCTTTCTGCAAATGAGGAAATGCGCCTTATTACGGAACTGTCAAAAAAAGATGAAAAAGCACGATGCAGCCTAATTGAGCATAATTTAAGGCTTGTTGTTTATATAGCAAAAAAGTTTGATAATACGGGAATTGGGGTTGAGGATTTAATATCAATAGGTACTATAGGACTTATTAAGGCAATCAACACATTCAAAGCAGATAAAAACATAAAGCTTGCTACATATGCTTCAAGGTGTATTGAAAATGAAATTCTTATGTATTTAAGAAAAAATATATCAGTAAAGGCTGAAATCTCTATTGAGGAGCCTTTAAATGTTGACTGGGACGGTAATGAGCTTTTATTGTCTGACATTCTCGGTACGGACAATGACATAGTACATAGAAGAATTGAGGACAGAACGGAAAAAGAACTATTACTCAGTGCAATGAAAATGTTGAATCAAAGGGAAAAAAACATAATGTATCTGCGGTTCGGGCTTTGCGGACACAAAGAAAAAACGCAAAAAGAAGTGGCTGATATGTTAGGAATCAGCCAGTCTTATATATCTCGTCTGGAAAAGAGAATTATTATAAAATTAAAAAAAGAAATAGCTAAGATGATGTAACTTCATCACGCCTATTTGTCCATATCGACCATATTGTAATGCTTACTATTACAATAATACCACCGAAAATTGAAATAGCGGTGGGGGATTCACCGTCAAATAATACAACCCAGACAGGGTTTAACAAAGGCTCAATTGCTGACAAAATTGAGCAGGCAAATGGCGGGCAATGCTCAAGAGCCAACATTAAAAGCACATAGGGGATGCCAAGCTGAACTACTCCTAAAATCAAAAGACTTATTACTGATACGGTATCAAATGAATTTTCGGTAAAGAAAAGAAAGGGAATCCCTATAATAGAAGTCAATAAATGCCCAAATAAAATGCCGCTAATGCGCTCATCCTTTGAGGATTCTCCCGATAGTAAAAAAACACCGGCCATCAGTGCGCCTGACAAAACAGCAATAGCATTGCCGGCAAAACTGCCTGCATTAAGAGAACCTATGACAAGCAAAGTTATTCCAACAATAGTGGCAATCACAACCAATACATCTGATACAATGATTTTCTTTTTCAAAAATACCAGAGAAAACAGAAGTATAAAAACAGGGAGGGTGTATTGCAGTACTATTGCATTTGCCGCTGTGGTGAGTTTGTTTGCAATAACAAAAGAAAAAAGCGTTGAACTTAAAAATATGCTGCAAAGCATTACTTTCTTATTGATTATTATCTTATTTTTGTTAATTTTCATAAAAGTGAAAACTGTTAAAAAAGCTATTGTGCTGCGTGCTCCGGCAATCACAAAGCTTGAACAGTTTATTTTTTTGATTAAAATACCTGCCATGCTCCACAGCGTGGCGCAGACAAGCATTTGAAAAATTGCAATCTGTTTTTGTTTTTTTGTACTCATTTTTTAATCTCCATGAAGTGATTTTAACAGAAGCAGGCACCAAAGTCAACAGCTTTGGTGCCTGAAAATAAAAGTATTTTATTGGTTAAAATTTCACTAAATCAGAAATCTTGACGGGTAGACCTGTTGCAATTGATTTGTTTGCTGCTATACCTGTCAGAATACTCATTGCACCGTCTATATGAGAAGCTGCTCTGTTTAGTGGGTCAGGCTCCGGAATGCCAAAAATATCATTAAGAAGCACCGGGTCGCCTCCGCCATGTCCGCCTTCACCGCTTGGAATTTCAACGTCATAGGCTTTCCCGAACATGGGGAATACTGTAATTCTCTCGCTTTCTGAACTGCCCTCTTCTGCTGTGCTTCCCTGTCCGTTAATATATACGTTTTCATAAGATTCAATTTCAAGCCGCCCTTTTGTACCGGTGAACACAACCCTATAACCCTCAATTGGAGAAAAGGCATTGAGCGAATAACTCATTTTTGCGCCGTTTTTGTAATTCACAAGAACATTCATTGTATCTTCAATGCTTATCCCGTCACCGAAAACGCTCTGGTCGCGATAATAACCGTCTTCATGCTCTGCTTTAAGATAAATATTTTCGTAGTTTTCATTTCCTTCCATTATTAGGGCAAATGGATCGTCCTTTGCATTTTCGCTTTTATTTGCTCTGGAATAAAACTTAGTAACACCACGGCTTTCTGCATTTTCTCTGCCGTAAAACATAAGGTCACCAAATGCGAAGACCGCCTCAGGCTCAGTATTTAGCCAAAAGTTGACAAGATCAAAATGATGAGTTGCTTTGTGAACAAGAAGCCCACCGCTGTTTTTCTTATCTCTGTGCCATCTTCTGAAGTAATCAGCACCATGAGAGGTGTTTAAATTCCACTCAAAATGAACCTGACATACATCGCCTATTACACCGTCACGAATAAGCTCACGTGTTAATGAACGCTGTGGAGAATAACGGTAATTGAAGGTTACACGAAGGCTTTTGCCTGTTTTCTTTTGTGTGTCAAGAATCTGCTGACACTTTTTCGTGTCAACCGTCATGGGCTTTTCACTTATAACATCACAGCCTAATTCCATTGCCCTTATAATGTATTTGTGGTGTGTTCTGTCAATTGAGGTTACAAGAACATATTCGGGTTTTAGTTCAAATATCATTTTATCAAATTCGTCACACTTGTACTTGGGAAGAGTGGGATAACCAAATTTTTCCATCAATATGCTGTTGGCATACTCCATTCTCGTTGTATTGATATCACACAAACCCACTAATTCTGAAGTTTCTCCGTATGTACCGGCTATTGCTTCATAATAAAATCTTGCCCTGCCACCAAGGCCAACCTGAACATATCTTTTTTTTGTCATAATATTTTTTCCTTTCTGAAAATAAAACTTGACTATTAAATATACTTAAATTATAATACTTATATAAGGTGTATTATATAATTATTTTATTATTTTATTAAAAAACACGAAAATATTAAGATTCGGTGATATTATGTTGGAGTTTGGCATAGAAATAGGGAAAAGTGTGGCAAAACAAAGTATGCATGAGTGTCATTTTCACAAATATTATGAAATTTATTTTCTTTTAAAGGGTAACAGAAGATATTTCATTGATGATGGTATATATAATTTGTCAAAGGGTGATGTTGCGCTGATTGAGCCTGATCTGCTTCATAAAACAGTATCTGTTGATGACAAGCCGTATACAAGAATGCTGATTTATTTTGATACCGCTATACTCAATCCACAAATCAACAAAGAGCTTTTATCTTGTTTTTCTGCACGGCATATGAAAATACCGAAAAACAGGACGGAATACATAGAAGATATTTTAATGAAAGCACATAATGAGTTTAACAAGGAAGATGCTTTCAGCAATGAACTTCTTAAGGGATATATAACCGAGATTCTTGCCTTTTTATCAAGAACTGCACAGGATAAAGAGAATATTTACATTCCGGATGATATTGATGAATCAGTTTTGCGTGCAACGCTTTTCATCAGAAATAACTTTGATAAAGATATTTTTCTTCGTGATGCGGCACAAGAAGCAAATATGAGCAGAACTTACTTCTCTGCAAAATTCAAAGAATGTACGGGATTTGGGTTTTGTGAATTTTTAAATATAGTAAGGATAATGAATGCCGAAAAGCTACTAATTACTACAAACATCAGTATTACAGATGTTGCCACAAAGTGTGGGTTCAATGACAGCAACTATTTTGCTATGATTTTTAAAAAAATGAAAGGAATTACGCCGCTGAAATACAGAAATTCACATTTCGTATGATTTTTATTACAAATCATAGCTCAAATATTAACACAATTAAACAAAGATTATGAATATTTTATAAGGACACGCACAAAACCACCCCATTCAGAATATATTTATTTTGAATGGGGGAATTACAATGATTCTTGCTTTACTTGAAATTTTATTTAGCAACATATTCCTTGTTGGGTTTGTAAGCGGTGGTAGTTCGTTCCCTGCTGCACTTACTGCTGATGAAGAAGCGAAGTACTTAGAACAATATCAAAGCGGAAGTGATGAAGCAAAAAACATACTAATAGAACACAATTTAAGGCTGGTTGCCCACGTTGTAAAAAAATATCAGGGCTGTGGCATTGAGAGCGATGACCTAATATCCATCGGTACGATTGGGCTTATTAAAGCTGTTTCAACATACAATACAGAGAAAAAAATCCGTCTTGCAACATATGCGTCAAAATGCATTGAAAATGAAGTTTTGATGGTGCTTCGAAGCCAGAAAAAGCTCAGCTATGAGGTATCATTGAGTGAACCCATAGGTTATGACAAAGAAGGCAATGAAGTGAGCCTTATTGACGTTTTGCAGACAGATGAAGACGATACTGCTGATAAAATCGAAAGAGACAATAATGTTGCCAAGCTTTACAAGATTTTCAGCAAGGTTTTACGTGGAAGAGAAGCACAGGTAATAAAAAAAAGATACGGTCTTTACGGTACAGAGAACAAAACACAAAGAGAAATTGCTGACGAGCTGGGTATATCACGTTCATATGTTTCAAGGCTTGAGAAGAAAGCTGTAAAAAAACTTGCAGAAAGATTTTCGGGTACATAAGAATATATAGGCTTGTTTTGGTAATATTAACCTAAAGGAGTGATTTTATTGAAAATTAAAAACATAAGAGCCATTGA
>CAZUVQ010000077.1:0-8929 GCA_964623915.1 uncultured Oscillospiraceae bacterium | reverse complement strand
AGCATGAGTATAACGATAGTACTGTGGTGGAATGTCCCGACTATGGCACTGCAAAATTGTTTGTGGAGGAGTGGAACGAGATATGGCAACGGTATTTGGAGGAGCAGTTGTAGGAGGCACTGATAAGGTGTGAGTTGAAAATGATTTGAAGTAAAAACAGATTAACCATGACAAATAAAAATCAATATAAACCACAATCTGTATCTCATCCAGGTGAGACCTTGGAGGAGAAATTGAAGGAAATGGGAATGGGTACAAAAGAGTTTGCCGTTGGTACAGACAAACCCGAAAAGACTATTATTGCTGTTATGAAAGGCGAAAGCAGTATAACGGCTGATATGGCTGTGCTATTTGAAGGTGTTACCAAAATACCTGCGCACTTTTGGTTGAATAGTCAGCAAAGATATGATAAGTTTGTAACAGATAATAATCACAAAACTATGAACAAAAGATTTGAAAACAACAAAGAACTGATTTTTCAATTGAGTTTCCGTATGCAAGCAATGATAAGAAAGGAATAATTATTGAGATAGATGGTCCTCAACATAACATGGGGAAACAAAGAATCTTAGATGACGAGAGAGATAGAGTTGTAATTGAGTCAGGTTGGAACAACACTCTTAGAATAAAAACCTCAGAGTTTGGAACTAGCAACTTTAAGAGCAAGATTGAAAAGATATTAAAGCCAGCATTACAAAACGACTTTATAGACAATTGTGTTAACAACTTCAACAACCCAATCTGGGAAACGGAAATAGGAAAAGAGGTTTTACAAATATCTCTAATACCTTTTGCAATTGCTAGAATACAAAGAGTATTGTTAGAAATGATTGCAAATAAGACTCTTGACCTCAAAGCTAAAAAATGGTCTATAGTAGTCTTGGAAAGGGATGTTCCTTGTGCAAAATTGGCAATTGATGATTTTATTAAAACAATAGATACTCTATCACCTCTATCTAAGACCCCATTGGCCTTACCAAAAATTGAACTAAAGGTTTTTTCCACAACAGAATTTTTAGAGAGTAAGTTTCAATTTGCTAAACCCGGCTTAATAGATTATTTTAAGACACCAACAAAACAAGATTTAATCATTGATATTTCAATTCTTGAAAGCAACAATACTAAGTATAAACTACCATATAAATCTAAAGAGATTGTTACAATAAGATCTATTAAGTATATTGATACTGTTAGAAAAGTAGCAACCAATGGATTAATAAACTATGAGCCCTTTTGCAAAAGTTCAGATAATATTAAAAGGAGTATCGAAAATGAAAAAATCAAATTTAGTCTTGAATATTTACTACAATCATTATTCAGAAAAAAGAGATTTAGAGAAGGGCAATTGCCAATTATTCACAACTCGCTTCAGTGCAAAAGTGTTATAGGGCTATTGCCAACTGGGGGCGGGAAGTCACTTACTTATCAACTTTCTGCACTGCTTCAACCCGGTATATGTATAATTATAGATCCTATAAGATCTTTAATGAAAGATCAGGTTGATGGACTTAATAGAAACTATATAGATTCTTGTATTTATGTCAACTCTACTTTGAAAGGTAAAGAAAAACAAAATGCTTTGAAAAAAATAGCAGCTGGAGAGGCACAATTTGTTTTTATATCTCCTGAGCGTCTACAAATGGAGGAGTTTAGAGCACTTTTAAACAATATGTATAAAGAGAAAATTTTCTTTAGTTATTGTGTAATAGATGAAGTTCATTGTGTATCTGAATGGGGGCATGATTTTAGGACTGCTTATTTAAGACTTGGAGAGAATGCACAGAAATATTGTAAAACTAAAGATGACGTTAACATTCCCTTATTTGGGCTAACAGCTACGGCATCGTATGATGTACTAGCTGATGTTCAGAGAGAATTATCAGGCAATGATGAAACCAAAAGACTCCCAGATGATTCGATAATAAGATCAGAGTATTCCAAAAGAAATGAATTGCAGTATGTTATAAAAAGCATTCATTTTCCAGAGTACAACTTAAGAAGCATTTGGGATTTAAAGAGTGAATTAAGTGACATAAAAAAAGCCGAAACTAAAAAAATATTATTAGAACTTCCAAAGATAATAAATAATCTAATGGAAAATCCCTTAAGTATATTTAGTGAATCTAAATGGAAGGAAAATCTAAATAATGAACATGATACTTTCTCAAAAATTAAAATTGACGGCTATAGTGATTCAACATTCAAATTATATGATAAAAATGGAGCATTAGTTTTTTGCCCACACACAAAAGGCAGATTTGGGGTTACTGACAAATTCACAAATACACCTAGCACAGGACACAATGGGTTTTATGACTATCTATCATATTTATCAGTCATGAAAGCAGGATTTTTTATGGGTTCTAGTAGCGACTCAGATATAACAGGAAGAGGTATAGAATTGGAGTCTTCAGATAATCAAGATAAGTTTATTAATGATGAACTAAATCTAATGGTTGCAACTAAGGCATTTGGGATGGGAATAGATAAAGATAATATTAGATGTACAATACATGTAAATTATCCCTCATCCATAGAAAGCTATGTTCAAGAAGCAGGAAGGGCAGGAAGAGACAAAAAAATTGCTATTTCATATATTTTATTCAATGATCAAGTTGTTGATTTACCTACTGAAAAAAAGCCTATCGATCATGACTTTGATATTAATATGTACTTTCACAATAACTCATTCAAAGGAGAAGCAAAAGAATTGGCAGTTTTGGATGAGATACTGACTGAAATATATTTTCCTAATAAAATTAATGAAATAGAGAATCTAATCAATTCAACTTTTGATATTGATATTAAATGCGATTATTGGAATAAAGGCTATCATCACAGATTATACATCGATTATGATTTTACAAAGAGATTGGGATACTTTGATCTTAGTAGTTTAAATGGTTATTTAGACAAAACAGTTGACGTGGAGCTTTCAAATAAAATTTTCTCAACAATATCTAATTATATTAAGTCACTAAACTTAACAGTATCACCATATGTATGGATACAGAAAACTAATAAAAAAAGTGGAATTGAAAAGCTGCTTGAAAATATTGAAGTAGGCAACTCATCTGAAATTACAATTGGATTCAGAAATGACACCAAAGAGCGAATAGCCACAATTACTAAGTGGCTGCAAATTGTTGTTCACAAAAGATTTGATGAACAAACCATTCAAAGAATGAGAGCCAGCAGCACAGAGGCTGAATTTTTTATTGAAGAAGTATGTGAAAACTATAAGAGGTTTACCGGAGTCAAAGAATTTGACTTTAAAGAACATTGTAGAAAAAGAGATATTAATAAAGGAAATCCTAATGGAACAGCTTTTAATTCATTCATTAATATATATAATGGATATAGGGATAAAATAGATACCGAAAGAGCTATATTTAGACTTTCAACATTAGGCATAATCGATGACTATACAGTAAACTTCTTATCTAATACCTTTACTATTAAGATAGTAAAGAAAGAAGATACTGAATATATTGAAAATCTCAAGAAACATCTCCTTAAATATTACTCGGTTAAAACAACAGAGGCCAAACTAAAGAAATTAGAAGGTATTGACGAACCAACAACTATTCGTAAAACTCTATCTTTCCTAGTCAACTTTGTTTATAATGAAATCCGAAAAAAAAGACTACTAGCTCTTAAAGATATGCAAACAGCATGCAGAATAGGATTAGAGAAAGGAAGTGTTGAACTAAAAGATTATATAGATCTTTATTTTAACTCGAAGTATGCTCGAACAGGATACTCATATACAGATGAAAATGGAGAGGACGTTTCAGCTTCTTTAGCAGATATTACTGACAACGGGAAGAATGATAGTATTAAATGGGTGTGGGATTTCATGAAGATTGTTGATGAAGACCCTAAGGCTGGCCAAATAGATAACATCAAGCACTTAAGAGGTGCATGTACAAGAATGCTTAATAATCAGCCTGACAATTACACGCTACTACTCTTAAATGCCTTTTCTATTTATATGTTGGAGTATAAAAACCATAAATATTTAGATGAAGCAAACAACTTGGTACTTGATGCACTTATAAATATAATTGAAAAAGAAAATGATATTGGAGGTGATGAAATATATAATATATATAATGAGTTCATCAGAAATATTATAGATAAAAATGAAGAGCTAGAAAAGCATTTAAAAGCTAAAGATAATTCGATTTCTAATCTTTCAGATCTAATTAAGTTGATTAAACCTCTTGGTCATCTAAATAGCTTATTAAGTGATATAAATAATAAATTAAAATGATATGGTGAATACTGTAATAAAAAAAATAAATTCCGAAATGGAGTCTCTGCAAAATGAATTAAACCAATTTAAAAGCACGGTTGAATATTTAAATACTGCAGAAAATCATGTCAAATCCGCAATGGAAACCATTAAACAATCAAAAAACCTTTATGATAATAAAACCGAGGAATTAAAAAACTCCTACATAGCCTATGTTGAGCTTGCAAATAAAGTTGAAGCATTTCTCACTAAAATTGATGGTATTGACTTTCCAACAAGATTAGAAAACATAGAAAAAACAGTTGAGCAAACTGTATCTAATCTAGAAGAAACCAAAACTGCCACCATAGATGAACTTAATAAGGCATCTCAAAATATTGTAAATACAGACTTTCCAGGTAAACTAAAAAAACTACAAGAAGACATCAATAACTCTATTGACTCTAGCAAATATCTTGCGGAAACTATATTAAAACAAAATATAAAAGATGATATTGCCAATTTAGATGCTCAAATTGTTAGCATTAATAGCAATACAACTCATTTACAAAATGATTTTGGGAGTGTTTATAAATCTGTTCTTACCGTAATTGATAATAATAGCGTTATATCTGGCAATATAACAAGAGTTTTAAGCAACACTGATAAAATTCTCAAAACAATTAATGCCATTAAAAAGGATTTCGAAAAGATAGAATATGGCATAAATAGTATTCAAAGAAAGAGTAATAATATAGAAAAGGAAATAAAAGAAGTTCGCAATGAAATCAATATGATACAAGATATGATTGAAGAAGCACCTAAGAAAGGAATAGTTATCAGTATTTTCATTGCTATTTTAGTAGCAATAATAATATTATTATTTAAATAAGAGAGTCTTTTCAAAACATAAGCACTAAGTATCCCTCATACAAATGGAAACTATAATTACACAATAATGGTAAAACGCATTACCACAGAGGTGTAAATCCTGATTATGCATTTAAGGTACATACTGATTATAATAATGAAATTGCAAATGTTCCGTTATTAGATTTGACAAGCCTAAAGTTGATATACTTCAAGTGACTCATACTAGTCATTTTCAAATCTTATGAGAAGAATAATCGCAATTAAAGTCTTCACACTCATTTTCAAATATCTTTAAAATCTAAGCTACAGCTTAGTTCAATCAAATTCAAATAAAACAAACATTATGATTAGCTTTTCAACAATTAAGGGGAACAATAAAAACCAAAACATCAGAATATCATTTTTTCAATCCGACATAATGTCAGCTCTTATGGGTGTTGCTATTGGAGACGCATTAGGTGTCCCCGTAGACTTTAAAAGTAGGAATGAACTTAAAAACAATCCAGTAACTGATATGATTGGTTATGGAACTTACAATCAGCCACCAGGAACATGGTCGGATGACAGCTCACTATCGTTTTGTCTTGCAGAGGCATTAACTAAAGATTTTGACTTGAACGTAATAGCTAATAATATTGCCAGATGGTATAATGAAAATTATTGGACAGCACACGACAACATTTTTGACATTGGCATAGTGACACTCAATTCGATATATAAAATTAATAAGGGCTTGAAGCCTGAATTGGCAGGTGGTCTTGAAGAAAATGATAACGGTAATGGTTCTCTTATGAGAATACTACCACTGGTTTTTTATGTTTATGACAAGCCAATAAATCAAAGATATAGTATTATTAAAGATGTCTCATCAATCACTCATGGACATGTTCGCTCAGTTATTTCATGTTTTTACTATATTGAATTTGCAAGACTAATATTAGAAAGAAAAAATGTGTTTGATATTTATGAGGAATTAAAAATTACTGTTCCCAAATATTTGAATAGTATTGGTATTGACAAAAATGAAATTGAAAAGTTTGACAGATTATTAAAACATGATATCTACAATTACAGTGAAGATGAAATAAATAGCAGTGGTTATGTATTAGACACGTTAGAGGCAAGCATCTGGTGCTTACTAACAAGTAATACATACAAAAGTGCAGTTTTGAAGGCTGTAAATTTGGGTAAAGATACTGATACAACTGCAGCCGTAACAGGTGGTTTAGCTGCACTAGTGTATGGATATAAAAGCATTCCAGAAGAATGGATAAAACTAATTGCAAGGAGAAGCGACATAGAGGATTTGGCTAATAGAATGTATTCGTTTATATTGGCAAATTAGCATTAAACAAGAGTTAAAAGATAAAAGTGAGTAGCAACATTTAAATTTAATTTGTACTACCTTTGCGGTAAGATAAATTTAATAACAAAAGTCTAATAGTTTATTACTAATACATCAACTTAATACTATAAAACAATGAAATATAGATTAATTGTCAACTTAATTCTAATATTTGCTTTTTCAACCGTTGTAAGTGCACAAAAAAACAAAGATCGCAACTCCTACAATTATATGCGTGGAGTTGAAGCTTATGAAAATTCTCTTGACGAGTCATTAGAATATTTTAATAAAGAAATAAAAGATAATCCGAACAATGGATATGCATATGCAAGGATAGCCACTATAAATATTCTTCATCGGAATTATAGTGAGGCACTAACCACAATTGACAAGGCTATAAAGAATATACCTAAAAAAGACAAGCCCTATAAATCACTAGCATATAGTATTAGATCAGATATTTATTATCATCTTGATGAAGTGGAAAAAGCAATTAAAGATATAACAAAGGCTATATCAATTTTTCCTGACATTGAAAGTTATTATAAAGATAGAGGTGATATCTATCTTGAAACAAAAGAGTTTGATTTGGCAACTAAAGATTACCAAAAGATTATTGATCTAAACCAGGGAAATGTATATGCCTATTTTGCACTTGGGAGAGTTGCTTATATGCAAGAGAATTATGATGATGCTATAAAGAGATATGATTTTGCAATTAAATTAGACCCTAAAGTAGCCGACTACTATAGTAATAGAGCTGAGTGCTATTATAAGATGGGAATGTTTGATAAAGCTATTGATGATGTAATTAAAGCTTTAGAGCTTGATTTGAATGAAAAAACATATAATTTGATGAACATACTTGCAGATAATGCATTTGTATCTTTATCAACCAAGCTACAAAGAGAGGCTCTGAGAAGACCTAACGATAGGGCTTTAACATACTTTTTAGGCAATATATATTATGATAAAGGTGATTATCAGAATGCACTTAAGTATTTTAAAATGAATCTAAATATAGACCTTTCTTACTCTACAGTGATGAGTATTGCACATGTTTTTTTGCAAACTGGATTTTATGATAAAGCACTTGAATATGCTAATATTGGTAAGTCTTTAATTCCTGATGATGAATATTATTTCCATATTACTTCAACGATATATAATGAAATGGGAGAAGTAGAGGAGGCATTGAAGTCAATAGACCATTTAATATCAATTGATTCACATGACAGTT
The DNA here is from genome assembly GCA_964623915.1 of uncultured Oscillospiraceae bacterium. Lineage (GTDB taxonomy): Bacteria > Bacillota > Clostridia > UMGS1883 > UMGS1540 > CAZUVQ01. Next base: position 1,234 of record CAZUVQ010000077.1, on the reverse strand, counting down.
TTAATTATTATTTACGTGGATGGATTAAAGATAAAAGCGGAGATTATGATGGAGCAATAGAAGATTATTCTACATCTATATTGCTTAATCCTAATTATGCTTACTTATATTTTAATAGAGGTGATTTATTAGAAATTAAAGGAGATAGAGATAGAGCTAAGGATGACTATAAGAAAGTTATAGAATTAGATACTATTCCAGAAAAAGGCTCATGTTCGCAATTTGCCTACCTGGCTCTAGGGGACAGCACAAAGGCCATTGAATTTATGAATAAGATAATAAAGGAAAACTCAGAGGATTTTGGTGTCTATTATGATGCGGCTTGCTTATATGCTATAATGGGTGATTCGGAGACTGCATTGAGATATCTAGAGGATAGTTTAGAAAAAGGATTTAGAAGATTTGCTCATATTAGGCGAGATAGAGGCTTAGATAATATACGTAAGCTTCCTCAATTTAATAATCTAATTGAAGAGTATGAGCAGAAGCTTAAATCAAAAATTATTGAATACTCTAGGCTATCTGATACCAATTTTGTGGAAGAAATGTATGAGATTCCTTTTGTATATGATGGTAATTCGTACAGAGTGAAGTGTGAAATAAATGAATTACCTCTTCATTTTATTTTGGACACTGGCGCTAGTATAACTTGTATCTCCAAAGTGGAGGCAAAATTTATGTTGAAAAATCAATACTTATCTCCACAAGATTTTATTGGTAAAGATTTATTTATGACTGCAACTGGTGAAATAACTGATGGAGCTATCGTAAATATTAAGAACATAAAAATTGGAGGTCTTACACTTCATAATATTAGAGCTACAGTAATAGAAGGACAAGATGTACCATTATTGTTGGGTTTGTCAGTTCTTCAAAGATTAGGTAATATAGAAATTGACAATGAAAACAAATTACTTAAAATAAAACATCTAAAAAAGGAGCTCACAACAAAGCAATAATAGCATATTTATAATATGAATACTAGCTATTTACTTTAAGGCTTTTTAAGTAGAATATGAAGTTAAATGTGTAGAAAATTAAAAGTGAGTAATTACATTTGCGCCGAAAAGCGTGGCACAGATAGACCGAAATAACCAGCATACTCATATAATTCTTTTATTAGTTCCTCATAATCATCTTTATTGTTTTCCATTCTTTAAATTTTAATCAGTTTAGCAGTTATAAGAACCAAAGTTTTGGTCTTCCAACATACCCAATGTTTTCCTATCACATT
>CAZUVQ010000076.1:2357-9021 GCA_964623915.1 uncultured Oscillospiraceae bacterium | reverse complement strand
GTATGATGGTATGGCAAAAAGCCTTACCGCAACAAGCTCTGACGGAGTTGCAATTAAATATACGGGCAATAATAAGACAGAGGCAGGGACATACACAGTAACAGCAACACCTATTGACCCAAATTATTCCGGCAGTAAGACATCAACGCTGACAATAACACAAAAGGTGCTAACAGTTGCAGGCTTAAAAGCTGTAAATAAAGTATATGACACTACAGCACAGGCCACATTAACAGGCGGAACGATTGAGGGGATAGTGGGAGAGGACGATATTACCGCAGTAATACCTTTAAGCGGAACATTTGCAAGCTCTGATGTGAGCAGTGATATTGCAGTTACAATACCGCATATCACATTGTCAGGTGAGAAGGCAGGCAATTATTTACTCATACAGCCCACAGGCATAAAAGCGGACATTCTTGCGGAGCCGCCGTATAATATTACGACAGCATTTGATGCACCTTATGACGGAAACTGGACAAACAAAGATTTAACTATAACGCTAAACGGTGACACACCGTCAGGTATTATGAAGTATCAATATTCCACCGATAACGGTGAGAATTGGGTTGATATGGCGGAGCACACTAAAACCTTAAATGAGACAACTGACAAAAAATATTTATTCAGAGCAATAAGCAACGGAGGTATTGCCAGCAATCATAGCCCTGAAATTACCGTAAAGGTTGACAAGGAAAAGCCTGTTATAGAAAATATTTTGGGAAATCCAACTGAATCAAAAAGCGGAGAACAGGTAATATCATTTGCCGTAAATGACACGAATAGTGGTGTAAACAAACAAAGTGTATCTGTTTTTAATGGTGATACAGCTATTGAGGCAGCAGAAAAAGATGGCATTTACAGTTTTACCACACAAGGCAACGGACAGTATAAAATCAAAGCTACTGACTATGCCTTAAATACTTATGAAACTATAGTTGGTGTAAACAAAATTAAGCCATTGGTCTCATCATTTATGCCTCTGAATAATGAAACAGATGTGGATGTGGATTCGCTGACAATTACATTTTGTCAAAACATCAAAAAATCCGGAATCAATGGTGATATAGCCCTTTACAGAGCGAATAAAACTATATTTGAAAAAGTTGATATTCATAACAATCGCGTTAAAATAAGCGGTAACCAGATAAAAATATATTTCACAAAGCCTTTTGAAACAAATAACAGCTATTACGTAAATATAGAAAAAAATATAATCTCGGATGAGTATAATAACACGTTTGATGGTATCGCTGATAATAAGACATGGTCATTTAAAACTAAAAAGGTCATGGAAAACATCAGTATGATAGGGCTTGAGGTTGCTGCTCAAAATGAGAGATATGCGGCAATTGTTGATAGCGCAGACGAAATGAAATATACTGTAGTCGCAAAACCTGATTCAAAGGGAATTGTTGAAGCGACAATCTACCCCATGTTTACAAAAAATGGTGTAAACTTTACTGTCACATCAAATGAAACCGGAGTAATAATTGCTGGCAATAAAGTAAAAATTACTGACCAAACAAAAAACCGGTTTGTTTTAGAAATAGAGGTCGATAATTTAAAGAAATATACACTTATCATTAATAAAGGATTTTTTGATACTAAAATTGAAACAGAAAAAACAGACTTTGCTGTCGAATCACCTGATTTAAAGGGTGCTGTTATGCCTGATACAAGAAATTCTTTTGAATTAATTTTAAATGTAAAAAACAATGAAAACAGCATTACAGAAGAACAAAAAGACGAGATTGCACGTGTTGCCGACGGAAGTACTGTTTTGTATTTTGATATCAGCCTTATCTTAAATAATATAACAGAAGATACGAAAACAATTATAAAGAACACCCAAAACCCCGTAACTGTTAGGCTGGAAATACCTAAAAACATTAGAGAAGCGAGTAATTTTAAGGTGGTTCGCGCACATAACGGTCTTATTGAAGTTATTGAAGCTAAAAGAGTCGGGAACTACCTCGAGTTTTCCACTGACCGCTTCAGTCAATATGCAATAGCCTATACAAAGCCAAAAACAAAAGTTGAAGATAGCGGAAAGATAAAAGAAAACACAAAGATCAGTGCTGCTTCCACCATAGTAAAAAAACCGTATATTAAGGGTTACAGTGATAAAACATTTAAACCCGATAACTTCATCTCAAGGGCAGAGGCGGCTACTATTGTATCAAGACTGGCAGAAAATTATAATGAAAAGCTTTATTATTCAAACCAATTTCCTGATGTATTGCCTGATATGTGGTATACTGATGCAATAGCCTACGCCAATCTGAACGGATTAATAACCGGCTATGAAAACGGTAGTTATATGCCTGACAGAGCAATAACAAGAGCTGAATTTGCTTTAATAATTGCAAGGCTTAATAACCTTACCGTACCAGCCGGCGATAATGCTTTTGACGATATAAAAAATCATTGGGCAGAAGGCTATATAATGGCACTTTATAAACAAGGCTTAATTTGCGGATATGAAGACAAAACATTTAGACCAGATGCACCTATATCAAGAGCTGAAGCCGTGAAAATATTAAACGCAGCCACGGGCAGAAAAGCCAATGAATATGCTTCGGTTTATATGAATCCTTTCAGTGATTTATCACCTGATCATTGGGCGTACTATGAAATACTGGAGGCTGTTAACTAAAAAAAATGTATAACCAAAAAAATCGAGCTTAAAATAGGGAGGATTACTCCCTTTTTTTTGTACTCTTCAAAGCTTTTAAAAAAAATAAATTTTTTTATATCTAAAACCTTGACAAACAAAAAAAAATGTGTTTTAATATTTTTTGTTTACAATAATTAAACTTTTTGTATATTTTAATTAATCTTTATTAAAGCCGGTGAATAATTTGATTAAAATCGGGAGTAAGCTGAAAAATTTAAGACTTAAGAATAATCTTACTCAGGCGGAACTTGGTGTGAGGTGTGACCTGTCGAAAGGATTTATTTCACAGCTTGAGGCGGACTTAACCTCGCCGTCATTATACACGCTTGAGGATATTTTGTCCTGTCTCGGAACTAACTTTGAGGGTTTTTTCAGTAACATTCAGGAGGAAAAAATTGTTTATAAAAAAGAGGACGTAATTGTTGCGGATTATTCTGAAGATGGGTACAAAATCCATTGGCTTGTTTCAGATGCACAAAAAAATGAAATGGAACCTATCTGCGTTGAAATTTCTCCCGGGCAGCAAACAGAAGAGCATTCACCCCATGAGGGGGAAGAATTTGGGTTTGTCCTGTTAGGTAATATAACATTGATATTAGGTGACAAGAAGTATAAGGTTAAAAAAGGAGAAAGCTTTTACTTTAAAGCAAAAACTCCCCACCTTTTGATAAATCATACAAAAAAAGAGGCAAAGGTATTGTGGGTGTCTTCACCTCCTACCTTTTGAGGAAGGACTCAGATGAAAAAAGCGGGCAAAATAGTATTATATATGCCGTTTATGGTTTGGCTGGTGCTGCTAATAGTAGTGCCTATGTTCCTTATTGTCTATTACGCTTTTACAGTTATGGACGGTCATATTTTAAAAATTACACTGTCTCATTTCAAAAGCTTTTTAAATACAGATTATATTATTGTGCTTGTGCGCTCCCTGAAGTTGTCATTTATTGCGACAATTGTTTGTTTATTTATCGGATATCCGGTTTCTATGATTCTTGCAGGTGATACATTCAAAAAGAAATCATTGCTTCTTGTTTTGTTTATTGCGCCTATGTGGATGAATTTTCTTTTGCGAACTTACGCCTGGTTAACGCTTCTTGAAGGCTCCGGCGTTATAAATACTATTATTAAGGCTGTTGGGCTTGAAGCACAAGTGTTTCTCGGGAATGAAAAAGCGGTTGTGTTTGGTATGGTGTATAACCTTCTGCCGTATATGATTTTTCCGATTTACACATCAATAAGTAAGATTCCACGGAATATTCTTGAGGCAGCCCAGGATTTGGGGAGCGGTGATTTTTATATTTTTAAGAAAATAATTCTTCCATTAAGCCTTCCGGGTATATTGTCCGGCATAACGATGGTTTTTGTTCCGGGTGTTACTACATTTGTTATTTCACAGTTTTTGGGAAGCGGAAATGTTATATTGATAGGTGACATTATAGAACAGCAGTTCACAAAATCGGCCAACTGGGGATTCGGGGCCGCAATTTCGATTATTGTAATGGTTGTTGTACTGTTTTGTATGTGGATTGTCAACCGATTTACCGATGAACCGGAGGTGACAATGCCTTGATAAAAAGATTAATAAATAAAGTTTATTTTTATATTGTTCTGCTTTTTTTATATGCCCCGATATTGACTTTGGTTGTTTTTTCATTCAATAAGGCAAAATCAAGGGGTAAGTGGGGAGGATTTTCCCTATCATGGTACGAAAGCCTTTTTCAAAACCGCTCCACCATGGATGCTTTGGGGACGACAATTTTAATAGCGGTTGTCGCTGCGGCGGTATCGACAATAATAGGAACACTATCGGCAATTGCTCTTTTTAAAAGCCGTCAGGGAATTAGAAAAACGCTTTTAAATATAACATACCTTCCCATGATGAACTCTGATATTGTAACGGGCGTATCCCTTATGATGCTGTTTACTTTTTTAAAGTTTGAGCTTGGCTTTTCAACGCTTTTACTGTCCCATATAACCTTCTGTATACCTTATGTTATACTTTCGGTTCTGCCAAAACTTTACGGAATTAACCAAAGCACCTTTGAAGCGGCATTAGACCTTGGTGCAACGCCGTTTTATGCATACAGGAGAGTGATAATACCCGATATAATGCCGGGGATTGTTTCAGGCTTTTTAATGTCAGTTACACTATCAATAGATGATTTTGTAATAAGTTATTTCAACACAGGCAGAGGCGTGCAGAATATATCTATTCTTGTATACTCCTCTAAAACGGGCGTCAACCCCGAAAATTATGCTTTGTCTTCACTGATGTTCGGAGCGGTATTAATATTGCTTCTTATCATGAATTTTAAAGACAGAGAAAAAAATAAGAAAAATGTAAGGAGAAATGTATAATGAAAAAAATAGCCTTATTATTATGTTCAGTAATTTTTATGACCTTGTTTAGCGGCTGCGGTGATGACAGAACAGTGCTTAATGTGTACAACTGGGGTGAATATATCGATGAAAGTGTCTTAGGTGACTTTGAAAAGCAGTATCCCGATGTAAAAATCAACTATGAAAAATATGCCGACAATGAAACGATGTATACAAAAATAAAAAATGGCGGTGTTTCCTATGATGTTCTTATTCCGTCAGATTACATGATAGCAAGGCTCATATCAGAGGGTATGCTTGCGAAAATTGATTTTTCGAATGTTAATAATTACAGTAAAATCGGGCATGAATTCAAAAAACTTAATTTTGACCCGACAAATGAGTATAGCGTGCCATATATGTGGGGCGTTTTGGGGATTCTCTACGATAAAACAAAGGTAGATGAGACTGAGTTTACTTGGAATACGCTGTTTGACCATAAATATGAAAATAACATTCTTATGAAAAATGATATGCGTGATATGCTTGGTGTTGCATTAAAAAGCCTTGGCTATTCTATGAACAGCACCGATGAAGCTGAACTTGTGAAAGCACGTGATAAACTGATTTCACAGAAGAAAAATGTATTGGGCAGAGTGGGCGACGAGGGTATGGACAAAATGATAGCCGGCGAAGCCGCCATGGCTTTAATGTATTCGGGAGATGCCGCATATTGTATAAGCGAAAACCCTGACCTTGGCTTTGCTGTTCCAAAAGAAGGGACCAATCTTTTCTTTGATTCAATGGTAATTCCGGCTAACGCACAGCACAAAAAAGAGGCAGAGCTTTTCATAAACTTTATGTGCAGTACAGAAACAGCAAAGAAAAATGTTGACGCCATAGGATACTCGACACCTCAGATTGAGGTAAGGGAACTCCTTGACGAGGATGTGAAAAATTCTTTTGCATATCCTTCGGGTGATATTTTGAAAAAAGCCGAAGTTTATAATTATTTAGGAGATTTTACAGAGCTTTACGACAGAATATGGACAGAGTTTATTGCGTCCATTTAGGAGGTAAAAATTGAGCGAGCATTTGATTGACCTTATCGGTATTTCAAAGTCATTTGATGATACTCGGGTATTGAATAATTTTAATTTATATATAAGAAAAAATGAGTTTATAACTCTTTTGGGTCCTTCCGGCTGTGGTAAAACCACAACCTTGCGTATTATCGGCGGCTTTGAAACTCCCGATGAGGGACAAGTTCTTTACCGCGGCAAGGACATTAGAAAAATTCCGCCAAACAAGAGAAACTTCAACACGGTTTTCCAGAAATATTCACTTTTTCCGCATATGAATATTTATGAAAATATAGCATTTGGTTTGCGCATAAAAAAGCTTTCTGAAGATATTATCCGTAAAAAGATAACATGGGCGCTTAAAGTAGTTAATCTCTCGGGTTATGAAAAGAGAAAACCTGACAGTTTGTCAGGAGGACAGCAGCAGCGTATTGCAATAGCGCGCGCCATAGTGTGTGAACCAGAAATTCTCCTTTTTGACGAGCCGTTAGGAGCACTTGATTTAAAGCTTCGCCAGGAAATGCAGATGGAGCTTAAGAAAATGCAGCAGTCTTTGGGTATTACTTTTATTTACGTTACCCAT
>CAZUVQ010000076.1:0-2347 GCA_964623915.1 uncultured Oscillospiraceae bacterium | reverse complement strand
AGCCCTTACTATGAGTGATACGATAGTTGTAATGTCTGAGGGCGAGATTCAACAAATCGACACGCCTGTTGATATTTACAATGAACCGAAAAACCGTTTTGTTGCCCGCTTTATTGGTGAGAGCAATATTGTGGACGGAGTAATGCCCGGTGACCAGAGGGTTTGTTTTTCCGGCCGTGAATTTGTTTGTGTTGACAAGGGGTTTGGCAAAAATGAAGAAATTGATGTTGTTATCCGTCCGGAGGACATAAAACTTGTATCTCCTGATGACGGCATGCTAAAAGGAACTGTAACATCACAGTTTTTTAAGGGTGTTCACTATGAAATGACTGTAAAAAGCGGTGATGTAACATGGCTCGTTCAGTCAACTCTTTTTGAAGAAGTCGGAAGCGAGGTCGGCATAAATATCTATCCGAATGATATTCACATTATGAAAAAATAGCGTTAGGTATAATTGTAAACATTTAAGGTATAATAAAATATGGCGGTGGTAAAATGGCATATTTTATTAAACATAAATTAATAAAAGACGATGACGGCTATATATTAGAGCTTTATATTGACCAGCGGTTAAATGAGTTTTCACTGGATTTTTTAGGTGTAAACAAAAAGGAAAAGCAACAGGATGGCAGCGGCAATCTTGATATAGCTGTCACTCAATATATAAAAGAAAAATTACCGAACCTGAAAATAAAAGCGGTAAATATTATGCTCGGAGCAATATTGATAGCTTCAGTGCCTTACAATAATGTAGTTGCGGTAGCAACGTCGGTAAATGTTGCCACGCAAAACGAGACAGTTATTACTTATTCTGTAAAAACAGGGGAAACCCTTTATCTTATTTCAAAAAAATTCAAAACCACTGTCACTCTCTTAAAATATAAAAATGGCTTAACGGGAGATATGATTTATGTGGGTCAGAAACTTAAAATCCCCGGCAATTCTTATATAGTTAAAGCCGGGGATTCCCTTTATAAAATTTCCCGAAAATTTGGCGTGTCCGTTGTACAGCTAAAGCAGGAGAACAGAATAACTGGAGACATTATATATACGGGTCAAAATTTAAAAATTCCGTATATTATTAATAATAACGCCAGTGTATTGGTTCTTGTAAATAAAAAAAACAACTTGCCTTCAAATTATGTTCCCACGAATCTGGTAGTGCCCAATGTCAGGTTTTCTTTTGCGGAGTATGACAATAAAAAGCTTATGAGGTCCGATGCTGCAGATGCACTTGAGGGAATGTTTGTGGGAGCAGAAAAGGCCGGTGTTAAACTTTATGCGTTGTCAGCGTACCGCTCTTTTGACCGTCAGCAGGGTATTTTTACATCAAGCGTAAACAGAAACGGGATTGAGAAAGCAAATAGGTTTTCCGCTATGCCCGGGCAAAGTGAACACCAGACAGGCCTTGCAATGGACCTTACCGCTCCTTCGGTAAACTATGGTTTATCGCAGGACTTTGGAGGTACAGCGCAGGGGAAATGGCTTTCTGATAATGCTTATAAATATGGTTTTATTATTAGGTATCAGAGAGGGAGAGAATCAATAACAGGGTATCAATATGAACCGTGGCACGTCCGTTTTGTCGGCAAAGCAGCTGCAAAAGAAATTTCAAGCCGTAATATTACCCTTGAAGAATACCTTGGTATAATATAAAAATTATATATTTACTTTATCTAAATTTGTAACATATTGTATTTTTCAGGCATAAGATAAATCAGGAAAATAAAAAGATTGGACTGATTTTTATGCCAAATGGTAGACAATGCCCTGCAAATTTTTATAGACATACAATACAGCCGGGTGACACAGTAAGTAACATAGCAAATTATTATGGCATCAGCCTTGCCAGTTTATTACTGTCAAACCGTGGTATTAATCCTTACAATTTAATAGTTGGAAACTATTTGTGTATTCCGGCTTTCTGCCCTGTGGAAAACAGAATATACACAGTGGAAGCTGGAGACACCTTATATAAGATAGCAGCACAATTTAATGTAAGCGTGCAACAAATAACTAAATCAAATCCGAGAATAAACCCAAATAACCTTCGTGTCGGGCAGAGGTTATGCATTCCTGCTTTGTGCCCAAAAGGCTTTAGCGAATATACTATACGGCAAGGTGATACACTTTATGCACTTGCATTAAGGTATAATACAACCATACAGGAGCTGCTTGATGTAAATCCCATGATAAGCGACGCTGAGAGCCTTCGTATCGGGCAGAAAATCTGTGTTCCGGAGGTATGCCCCGCGGGTTTCACGGATTACACAATTATGAGAGGTGATACACTTTATGCACTTGCATTAAGGTATAATACAACCATACAGGAGCTACTTGATGTAAA
>CAZUVQ010000075.1:0-9212 GCA_964623915.1 uncultured Oscillospiraceae bacterium | reverse complement strand
GAGTGTTTTTTTCTGCTTATTTCTAATGCCAAAAAATTATGATTGGAAAGGGGTTATCATATGGAAAGTAAAACCTTAGCAGAAAAACAAAATCAATTATGCCCTAACTGTAAAACAGGGCTGGAAACTTATCTTTTAGATAGGCGCAGTTCTTTTTGCCCTTATCTTGCGTGTCATACTGGCAACGCTTGTGCCATGTTCGAGCAAAATTTTGAAAAACGAATGGAGGATGTTTTATGACCACAGAAAAGGATATAGGAACAAAGTTTGATGGTTTGCCGGAAAATATGAGTGTAAAGGATATAGCTTTATTTTTGGGAGTAAGTAAATCAACAGCTTATAATATAGCCAACTCTAATAGTTTCCCACGTCTGAAAACTCCGGGGCGAAGATTGGTAATTGTCCCGAAGGCTGGATTTATTAATTGGTATAACGAAAATTGTGTTACCGCTTCCGAATTGAAATAATCCGAAAATTTTTTGACTAATATTTAATAAATCTATATACTACATATAGGGAGGACAATCCCTTTTGCACCTTGAAAACTGAATATTCAAGAAATTTTCGTATTATTCAATATTTTAAATCTTGAAAGGATGTTGAATAATATGGCAAAAAAATCAAACGGAACAGGAACAATCAGGCAGCGGGCAAACGGTACTTGGGAAGGTATGTACTATCTAAAAGGCAAGCGTAAAAGCATATATGGAAAAGCTGAAACAGATGTGCGGATACGCCTGAACAAAATTATTGCGGAAATCTTAGAGGGCGAGCATATTGAGCAGAGCAAGGATACCTTGGGGGATTGGTTAGTAAAATGGCGAGAGGAATTTGCTTACCCTGTTATTAAGACCGCAACATATGATACTTACGGAGATTATATCAACAAACACTTTTTACCCCATGATATAAGTAAATGCCAACTAAAAAGGCTAAAATGCGATATGCTTCAGCGCTTTTTCAATCAAAAATATGAAAGTGGGAGGCTTGATGGAAAGGGCGGTTTATCTCCAAAGTATCTGAAAAATATTCGCAATATGCTAAACAGTGCCTTAGAGCAAGCGGTAGAAAATGAGCTTATCAAGAAAAATCCGCTTGTGTATGTGAAATTGCCAAAGCAAAAAAGACCGGAAATGAGATTTTTATCTGCCTCTGAGCAAGAAGCATTGACGAAAGCAGTTTATACCTTTGGTGAAATGCAGGCACTTGGTATTATTATCGCACTCGGTACGGGTGTCCGATTAGGTGAATTATTAGGAATGAGAACACAGCTTATTAATCTAAATGAAAACATATTAAAGATAGAAAAGACACTTGCGCGAAGAAAAAGACCGGAAAGTGGCGTTCTCAAAGACGCAATAATAATTGACACAGGAACAGCACCTGATAGCAAGACAGTAATTGTATTAGGTGATGTAAAAACCGAAAGTGGTAAAAGAACGATTGCTATGACGAGCGAAGTAAGGAGTGCAGTGGAAAGACTTTTAGAACTGGGGAAGGCTTATAAGAAGCAATTTGGCAAGTCCTTTAATAAGCATAACTTTTTATTGTTTAATGAAGTGGGCAACCCTCTTGACCCACGAACTTATGAAGATGTATTTTACCGTCATGTTGAAAGAGCAGGTATATCAAAGACAAATTTCCATGCACTCAGACATACTTTTGCGATGAACATCATTGAAAGAGGTGGAGATTTAAAAAGCCTTGCTTCATTATTAGGGCATTCAGATGAACAAACATCACTTATTTATTTACATACGCATGATAAAAAGAAAAAGGCTACAATCGCTTTATTAGAAAACAATAATGAATTTAAAGCGGCAGAATCGGTCAGCAATAAAAATTCTGAAAATGAAAATGTAACGGTTGTCATTGATAAGGAAGCTATGAAGTTATTCCTTGAACATGCAGATAAACAAAATCTTGATTGTACCAATCCGAGTGAGTTTGTAAAGAACAATTTATCTCTTTTAAAAGTGGTATAATTGTAGTGGTGGTATTTTGTAGTGGTATATTTTAAAGAGGCTATCGTAACTAAATATTTAAAAGATACTTTTCACACCTGCAAAAATGGTGGTATGGAAAAAATGGTGGTATGAAACAGCAAAAAAATAGTGGTAAATGGAAAAGTAAAAACCCCTGAAATCCAGTGATTTCAAGGGTTTGATGGTTGCGGGAGAGGGATTTGAACCCCCGACCTTCGGGTTATGAGCCCGACGAGCTACCGTACTGCTCCATCCCGCGATATTAAATTATTGTAGCTCTTGCGTTGGGTTATGAGCCCAACGAGCTACCAGACTGCTCCACCCCGCGATATTTAATTTTTCGGTATTTGCGAACCATAACCTTAATGTTATGAGCCCGACGAGCTACCGGACTGCTCCACCCCGCGATATATTGCCCTCTTTCGAGCACTTTTATAGTATAGCATAAAAAAACATATTTGTAAACCCCTTTTTTAAATAAGTTTCAATTTTCCAAGCCTATCCATATAAGCTGTGCTTTTTCTGTATAACACATTAAAACCCTCTGGTAAAAAGAAAAAAAGAACAAAAATCCGCGAAATAGTATCCTGTGTGAACAATAACATCGCTGACACATTGGTTTCACAGCCTTATTGATATTACGCGGGAACTAATACCGCCATAACTAAACTAAATTAAGCGGATTAATGGGAATACCGTTCTTTCTGATTTCAAAATGAAGGTGCGGTCCTGTGCTGTTACCGGTAGAGCCAATTTCACCGATAATTTCGCCTGCTTCAACCTTATCCCCCTCAGACACGTAGCTTTTATTCAAGTGTCCGTAATACGTTTCATAACCGTTTTTATGATCTATTATAATAAGATTCCCGTAACCCTCAGAAGCACCTGAAAAGCTTACTGTTCCGCCGTCAGATGCTTCAACCGAATCACCAATGTTCCCTAAAAAATCTGTTCCGTTATGGTTTTTGCCCCACCTAATTCCGTAATTTGATGAAACATCACCGCTTACCGGCCGCAAAAATGCACCTGTTCCCATACCGGAAATAACTTTAGTGCCCAGTGTTTCAATTCTGGAAACGGGTACTGTAACCATTGTCTGCTCAGTTATTTTTTCTGAAATCAACTCTCCGTTTACTTTTCGTATTTCCTTTGCAACCTCCATTTCACCATCGGAGCCTTCACAATTAACAGTAACAATTCCTTCCTTTACGGCGCTGTCTTTAACCGTTTCTGTTGTATATGCGACTGCTTCTATTGTACAAATCGATTCTGTCGTTATCACATCTATTCCGGAAAGTAATTCCATTGCTTTTTCCTTTTCTGTTTTTTCTTTAGCTTTATAAATCCCGTCTACAATTTCACTTTTACAGTCAAGCTCCGCACTTGTTGTGTGCTCAGTTTTGTATGGCTCTATATATTCTGCGATGATGCTTTGAATTTCATTTTGATTTTCTGCAATAAACAAAGGTTTTCCATCACAGATAAAAGCACTGCCTTCAAAAACCTGACCGTCGATAATCATCAGCTTTTGAGCAAGATCTACCTCAGATGTATATTTTTTATTTATTACGAAACATGGATACAATTTAATATCTTTTTGAGGTGGACTTGATAAAAGCGATGTTACAATTTCATCTGTTTTATCAATAGTAGTTACACCGGCAAAATTATTATCAAGAAATACATTGAATCCAAGTCCCACAAACCCTGTCAAAAACATGGTAACTGTTACAAATAGCGGCATTACATACAAACCATAACGGTAAGATAAAACTTTTCTCTTTCTTACATGAGAATTATCAACGCTGACAGCCGCGATTTTTGGTTCTTTATTGTATTCCGGAGATACAATACACTGCCTGGCTCTTTTTTTCAAGATTGCATCATCCTTTCACACTTTTCTTACATTGTAAATCACAAAGAAAGAAATATTCAATCGAAAGAAGGAAGCAATTTTACACTTGTTTTGTCAAATAAAAAAGAGCCTCAAAGAAAGAGGGCTCTTTTTGTATGTAATTGTTTATTATTTAATCAGGTCGTCCATTTGTGCTTCATACTTGTGAAGTGTTGCTATGGCAGAAAGCTTAAGGTTGGCAATTTCGTCTTTAAGCTTCTTAAGCTCCTCGTCTGCAAGCGCAATTTCGGCTGCTTTGTTGGCTTTTAATTCTGCCATCTCCTGGTCGGCTTCCTCCAGCATTTTTTTTGCACGCAGTTGTGCTGAAATAATTGCACCTGAAACAGATTCTCTCTCAGCTTCATACTCCTCAATTTTTTTGAAATGAGAGGCATTTTCATTCATCAGTGTCTGGTTCTGCTTTTTTACTTCACTGTTTTCTTCCCTCAGCTCATTCGCCTGTTTTTCATAATCAGATACAATTTCGTCTATGTAGGATAAAACACTTTTTTTGCTGTAACCAAAAAGACTTCTTTTTATTTTTCCTTTTTCCATTTCAACACTCCCTCATTATACAAAAAAATCGTCCGGTCGTTTTCCTAATCCAAATTTGCTAATTATTGCATCTACAATTCTCTGTGATGCTTTACCATCACCGTAGGGGTTAATGGATTTTGCCATTTTTTCATACTCTCCGGCATCGGACAACAATACTTTTGCCATATAATAAATATCTTCCTCATTCACTCCCACAAGGCGCACAGTACCTGCTTCCACAGCTTCTGGCCGCTCTGTTTCACGCCTTAACACTAAAACAGGCTTGCCAAGTGAGGGTGCTTCCTCTTGAAGACCACCTGAATCGGTCATAATAAGATAAGCTTTTGCCATTGCGTTGTGCATGTCCCCTGCTTCCAAAGGCTCTATAAGATGAATTCTGTCATGGTTGCCAAGCTCCTTTTGTGCCACCTCCATAACAGCAGGATTTAAGTGAACAGGATATATTACCTCAACATCAGAAAACTCGTCAACAATTCTGCGCACAGCCCTTGTAATATTCTGCAAGGGTTCGCCAAGGTTTTCACGCCGATGAGCAGTCATAAGGATAATGCGCCTGCCGCTTATGAAAATTTGAGGCAGCTCACTGTTTTTATATATATAGCTGTCTTTAACAGTAGTATTAAGAGCATCAATTACAGTATTACCCGTAATAAAAATATTTTCTGCCGCAAAACCTTCTCTGAGCAGGTTCTCACGGTTTCTCACCGTGGGAGAAAAGTGAAGGTCAGACAAAACGCCTGTTAAACACCTGTTCATTTCTTCAGGGAAAGGAGACCACTTGTCATAAGTTCTCAATCCTGCTTCAACATGCCCCACCATCGTATTATTATAAAATGCCGCAAGGCTTCCTGCAAAGGTAGTTGATGTATCACCGTGCACGAGCACAATATCAGGTTTTTCCTGTTTCATAACAGAATCAAGACCTTCCAATACTCTTGCTGTAATACCTACCAAAGTTTGCCTTTCCTTCATAATATCAAGGTCATAATCAGGCTTTATATTATATAGCTCCAAAACCTGGTCAAGCATCTGCCTGTGCTGTGCCGTTACACATACGACAGATTGTATGTTGTCCCTTGACTCAAGCTCATGAATTAAAGGGGCCATTTTTATTGCCTCCGGCCTTGTTCCAAAAACAGTCATAACCTTAAGCTTTTTCATCGCTTTCACCTTCGCTTTCAGTTTTTTGTTGCGGTTTGTCTTTATTGGCTATAACAAAAAATGATACTAACATAACCACAATTATTGCAGCAACCAAAACCATTGCTCGCACAGCACCTGCTCCGATTAACACAACGGCGGATAATCCAAGAACAGTGCTTATTAAATATAAAATACCCACTGTTTGTTTTTGGTTAAACCCCATATCAAGAAGGCGGTGATGCAGGTGTCCTCTGTCGGCGCCCATAATTGGCTTATGGTTTTTTATTCGCCTTAAAATTGCAAACCCTGTGTCAAACAGGGGTAAACCTAAAACAATAAAAGGAACTACAAAGCTTGCAACAGCATACGCCTTAAACGTTCCCATTATTGAAACCACAGAAAGAATAAATCCTAAAAACATTGCGCCCGTATCACCCATGAAAATTTTTGCGGGGTTAAAGTTGTAGGGCAAAAATCCAAAGCATGCACCGGCAAGAGCTGCTGTTATAAGCGCAACATTTGCTTCTGCTGTTATAAGTGCAATAATAAAAAGCGTTGTCGATGCAATTGAGCTTATACCTGCGGCCAGCCCGTCAAGCCCGTCAATAAGATTAACTGCATTTGTTACAGCTATTATCCAAACAATTGTAATGGGAACCGAAAAAATGCCAAGCTCCAGAATACCTCCGGGTGCTAATATATCGGGCATACTGATACGCTCAATTATTATCCCATGCAAAACTATTACAACAGCGGCTAATATCTGACCTATCAGCTTTGTTACCGGATGTAGTGCCCTTATATCATCAAAGATACCTGTGATAATAATTATAAGACTGCCCAATATCATTCCACGTATAGAAATGTCTATCTGGCAAAGGCATAAAACACTTACGACAAATCCATAGAAAATTGCAAGCCCGCCCAAAAGCGGAGTAACCTTTTTGTGTATATGCCGTTCCTCATCGGGCTTATCAAGAGCACCAACCCTATATGCTAATAGCTTGACGAAGGGCGTAGTTGCATATGCAACAGCAAATGCAATCACAAACGAAAGCAAAAGACCCAAAGACAAAATTATCACCTCAATTTATTGTCGGGGAAGCCGACCTTTCTGTATACCTTTCTGAGCGTTCTGTAAGCAATTTTACAGGCAGTATCAGCTCCCTTTGTGTAAACACTTTCAATATAATCACGATTTTTCATCAAATCCTCATATTTTTCCCTGACAGGCCTCAATGCTTCAGATACAGCTTCTGCAACACGCACCTTAAAGTCACCATAACCCAGACCCGAAAATTCCATGGCGGCCATTTCGGGAGTTTGATTTGTTACGGCTCCGTAGATTGTGAGAAGATTATTAATCCCGTCTTTACCTTCACGATATTCGGTGATGCCATCTGAATCTGTAACGGCTCTTTTAACTTTTCTTAAAATAGTGTCCTCATCGTCCAATATCCAGATAAAGCCATTCGGATTGGGGTCAGACTTACTCATTTTTGAGGTGGGCTCCTGCAAGCTCATAACCTTTGCACCTATGGGCGGAATATATCCGTCGGGAACTTTAAAAACATCCCCGTATATACCGTTAAAGCGAGTGGCTATATCACGTGAGAGCTCAAGATGCTGTTTCTGGTCAACACCCACAGGTACCAAATCTGTCTGATACAAAAGAATATCAGCTGCCATTAATACAGGGTATGTGAAAAGACCTGCATTTATATTTTCCTCATTCTTTGCAGACTTGTCTTTAAACTGCGTCATCCTTGAAAGCTCCCCCACATAGGAGTAGCAGTTTAAAACCCACGCAAGTTCAGCATGTGCGGGCACGTGTGACTGGAAAAACAGCGTTGACTTCTCCGGATCAATACCGCATGCCAAATACTGGCACAAAAATTCCACACATCTTTTGCGAAGCTCTGACGGCTCCTGCCGTACAGTTATGGAGTGCATATCGACTACGGAAAAAATACAATCATATTCCTCCTGCAATGTCACCCAATTTTTTATAGCACCTATATAATTACCCAGCGTCAGACAACCTGTTGGCTGCACACCACTGAAAACACGTTTTTTTTCTACCATGAAAAGAACCTCACTTAATAATTTAAAATAACCTCGGTCAACCTTTTTATGCCTTCCTCAATCCTTGGTATATCAGAAAGTGAATAATTGAGCCTGAAATCACTTGATTTTCTCTTTGTATCTGCCTCGCAACCGTTTCCGGCAACAAAGGCAACCTTTTTTTCAACAGCACTTTTAAAAAGCACAGAAGTATCATATTTCGAAGGGAGAGAACACCATAGGAAAATACCGCCTTCCGGGCGTGTATATGTGCAAAAATCCGGAAAATGCTTATCCATAAACCCAAGCATTGCATCACAGCGTTCACCGTATAAACGCCTGCTTTTTTCTATATGGTCATCAAGTGAATACCTTGTACAAAATTCGTACGCCATCATCTGTGTCAGCACGGGTGTATGAACATCGGCAACCTGCTTACAAATTATCATTTTCTCCATTATATCTTGCCTTGCAATTGCAAAGCCTATACGCATTCCTGCTGACAGTATCTTTGAAAAAGAGCCTGCATAAATAACCCTTCCCTCTGTGTCCATTGATTTAATGGTAGGAATATCATCGCCTCTAAAGCGTAGTTCACCATAAGGATTATCTTCAAGCACATAAAAATCGTACTTTGAAGCAAGCCTTAAAATTTCCTTGCGTTTTTCTATGCTCATTGTAATTCCTGTCGGATTCTGAAATGTAGGTATTGTATATAAAATCTTGATTTTTTCTTTTTTTGCGATATTTTCAAGTTCCTCTGTATCAAGCCCGTCCTGCTGGACTTTTACAGACATAAGCCTTGCATTTTGTGAACGAAGGGAGTTTAAACCGCCCACAAAGCTCGGTGATTCAACAACAGCTAAGTCCCCCTCATTCAGAAAAACCTTAAAAGCAAGGTCTAACGCCTGCTGACCCCCTGTTGTTATTATAAGCTGGTCATTTATATGAACATTACCAATTTTAGTCATCCTGTCTGTAACGTATTCCCTTAAGGGAAAATAGCCCTCGGTAACGCCGTATTGAAGTGCAGTTGCACTTTTATATTTTATTATTTCTGCAGAAATCTGCGCAAGCTCCTGTGCCGGAAACAACGTTGGAGCAGGGGCTCCGCCTGCAAAAGAAATTATTTCAGGGTCAGCAAGAAGCTTAAACGTTGCCCTAATAGAAGACCCCTCAAGATCAGTAACTTTGTCAGAAAACATACCACCATACTCCTTTTAACTACATTATTACACATTTTAACACAGAAAAAGGAAAAAGTAAACCTTTTTCCTTTCAAAGTTTGATGATTTTAAATATGTTTAATTTTTCCGCAACTTATTTTTTACACGATTATTTTGTCAATCCGTCTCAGATATTATCGGAACACAGATTTTCTGCCCGACACGAAGGCCCTCGGGGTCGGTAACGAGAGGATTTGCGTCCAATATATCCTGCACAGTCGTATTGTATTTTACTGCAAGCGCATAAAGTGTGTCACCGCTCATAATTGTGTATTCCGTGAAACCCTCCGGGCATACTTCCGGAACGCAGATTTTCTGCCCGATACGAAGGCTCTCGGGGTC
>CAZUVQ010000074.1:0-9251 GCA_964623915.1 uncultured Oscillospiraceae bacterium | reverse complement strand
TTTGACCGGACAACGAGCTGCCCAGCGACAGTCTGCATATCATCCAAAGCAGCAAAGGGTGCGCCCACAGCTGCAATCAGCTCACCGTCATCGCCATAACCGTTAACATACACATAGTTCCCGCTTAAGGTGCTCCCCATTAGGTTGGACACGGTAACGATAGCCGAGGTGCAGCTATCCTCATGTAAAACCGCTTTTGCAACAACAGTCGGCTCGTAGGAATGGTTTTTATAGTATCACCTTTTTCATGTTGTGCTGTACCGTTATTGGTGTAGGTTATATCCCATTCAAATTTATACTCCGTATTATTCTCAAGTCCCTTCGCGTACAGAGTAATAGTATCATTTTCCTTGTCAATTTCCACTTCCACATCGTTGCTTATTTTAAGTAGCCTCGCTTCATTGATGGATGATAGATATATTCCGTCATTTACATCTACTGCCAGCGCCCTTTTTAATTTCCTGAGGGCGGAATCGGGCCACTTGGATACTTCTCAAGTAAAGATTTCTCATAAGCCGTTTTTTCCTAAGCCTTCTCCCGCTCTTTAAGATCAAGCTCATTCAGATATAATTTGTGCCTAGCCTTTAATAGCTCATAGCGGTTTTTCAGTTTTTTCATGGGGCATCAATTCGGGAAAGGCTTTTTTCAGCTATTTTGGCATAAGTGTCCATCAGAGTGCCGTAAAGCTTGACGGTTTCTTCTGGCGTAAAGGAAACACCCGTTTCGCCGTTTTTATATCGAGTAAACTTTTCGTTTAAATCGCTGTCCTACATGGATGCAAAACCCGTTAATACATTAAAAATATCGGCAATTTGACTGCTTGCTTCATTAGCTACGCACTTCGTAACACTTGGCACAAAAAGCATATCCGACAGCATCAGTGTACACTGGGTGATGGTAATTGTTACAGTGTTTGCAATACCTTTTGTGCGCATTTCTACTGTTTTTTCATAGTATTCCCTGCCTATCTGATATTCTTTTTCCACTGCCGCAAGGGCAGCTTGGAAGGTTTTTGCCCTTTCCCACCATGCAATTTCGGAGGATATTTGATAGTTTGAGATTTCAGAGTATTCCGGGTACAAAGTAGCAACAGATCTTCCATTTCCAAACTTGGCAGTCAACTTAGGGTAGTCTCTCTTTGCGATTCTTGCCTTCCAAAGCTTATTAGCCTTGTAGTAGCTGCTGCTTTGCTTGTTCCAAAGATTTATCTTCTGACTTCTGCTTTGGCCTAAAGCCGCTTTTTTCGCTGCATTTGTGAAAATTGCATTATATGTAGTTCTTTTATTCTTATCTGTCATTCTGCGCCATCCTTAATATCTCTCATTATTCGGTAAAATTATGAAATACTCATTAAAAGCCATTTTTCCTCTCTGACACGTTAATAACGGTAAGTGTTTATCATTATTTATATGTATTAATGCTCTTTAAAGCCTTCACCCAAAACCTTGCGTGCCTCGGAAATAATAACGAAGGCTTCTCTGTCTGTTTTCTTTACCATATTCATAAGAATATGAAGCTCTTTACTCTTTACTATACATAAAAGCATAAGCCCATCTTTTCCATTATAAAGCCCTTTACTGTATATTCCGGTAACGCCCCTCTCAATTGTCTCCATAATTTCTTTTGCAATCACATTGCTTTTTTCAGAAATAATACACACCGATTTTGCGTAATCTCCCTTGACAAGTATCATATCCGTAACCTTTGTACTGACATAAAGAGAAAGCACTGAGTAAAACATTATTGTATAATCTCTGAAAACTATTCCGGATGTTAGAATAATTAACGTATCGATAATGAGAATAAAAGTTGCTACAGAAATATACGGTATAGTTTTATTAAGTATTATTGCTGCAAAATCACTGCCACCGGTTGAAGCATCTTTAAGTACGACAAGCCCTACTCCCACTCCAACCAGTACTCCGCCGAAAATAGCAGAAATCATCATATCGTCAGAATAGCAGCTAATGTAGGAAGTTAACTGCAAAAAGACAGATAAAAATACAATTCCGACAAGAGTTTTTATTATTGATGACTTTGACAGAGTTTTATATCCAATGACAAAAAGTATCAAGTTTAAAACCAGTGTTGTTACCGACATCGGCATTCTGAATACATAAAAAATTATGGTTGCTGCTCCACTGACTCCGCCGGTTGAAATTTTATAGGGTACAAGGAAAATGTTTATCCCGAAAGCGAGGATAAGCGATCCAATAGTAATATACAGATAGTCAAAGAATACTCTTTTCATACTTTATTCACCGAAAATATCGTCTGGTGAGAAAAATTCTTGACCGTATTTTTCAGCAGTTTCCAAAAGCGTAAGTTTGCCATACCAGAAGGAAAGACCGCGGCGAAGACCTTTATTGTATTTAAGGGCACCTTCCGCACCTTTTTTTGCAATTTCCTTTGCATATGGCAGAGTTGCCGAAGAGAGCTTAATGGAAGCTGTTCTTGAAAATGCGGACGGAATATTATCAACGCAGTAGTGGAGAATCCCCTCTTCATAATAAATCGGGTCGTCGTGTGTTGTAGAATGACAAGTTTCAACCGCTCCGGCATCATCGCATGCAACATCAATTATAACAGCACCTTTTTTCATTACGGAAAGGTCCTCCCTGAAAATTAGATGATCCGTGCGTGTTTTCGGCCATAAAATACAGTTTATAACTGCATCGGAAGTTTTGAGACAATTTATAATGTTTTCACGTGTTGAATACAAAAACTCAACGTTTGACGGAAGCTGCACTCTTGCCTTTGCCATTGCTTCATAATTTATATCAAGCATTGTGACCTTGTTACCGAAAGAAGCGGCAAGCTCGGCTGCACCCATACCTGAGTAGCCGCAACCTATAATTGTAACCTTCGGTGTTTCAACTCCGCAAACATTTGCAAGTAATGTTCCCTGTCCGCCGTGAACCGACTGTGAATAATAAAGTGCTGCAAGAAAACCACCCTTGCCCGCCATCTCGCTCATTGGAGCAAGAAGCGGAAATTGCTTATTTTCGTCAATTATGTCCTCATAAGCTATACCAATAATTTTGCTGTCGAGCAGAACCTTGTTCATATCGGGATGAGCATTTGAATGAAGGTAAGTAAATACTATTTTTCCTTCATTCATGTATTTATACTCATCAGGGAGTATTTCCTTAACCTTATAAATCATTTCTGATTTTCCAAACACTTCATCTGCGTCGGAAAATATTTCTGCTCCCACTTTTTTATAATCCTCGTCAGAAAAGCCACATCCGATTCCGGCATCTTTTTGGACATATACCGTATTTTTGCATCTCACAAGCTCGGCTGCTGCATCAGGTGTAACCGCCACTCGGTATTCGTTGTTTTTTATTTCTTTTGGTACTCCGATAATCATTATAAGCTCCATTTCTGCTACGTGAAAATGAATATGCCCTTGTAGAAACAAAAATTTCTGCAAAACTTTCTATGGCTTTAATTCAATTTATTGCACGTACCATTTTTTTAACAGAAAATATTATTCTTTACTTTTAATATTTTTTGTTTTATAATGATTATAACACCAATAATTGCTGGTATCTTGCCATTTTTTTAAAATATAGTGCTATTTTTTGTTATGTATGGAGGAAGTATGAACGCTAAATTTGCAATAGAAAGAGAAAGATATAATAAACTCTATTATATGGAATATGAAAATGACCAATGTCTGCCGCATTTCCATTCACAAATTGAGTTATATTTTATTGAAAACGGCGAAATGGACATCATAGTAAATAACCATAAAAAAACATTGCGTAAGGGAGAATTGGCACTTTCCTTGAGTTACGACACTCATCAGTATATGACGAATGAACATTCCTGTTCGAGCGTGTTTATTATTCCGGCATATATGTGTGAAAAATTGCAGGAAGTTGTATGCGGTAAACGTGTAGCGAATCCGTTTATTTCAGACCCTGAAGTTGTCGGACTTATTAAAGATTGCATTTTCAGAATTAATAATGAAAAACTATCTGAACTGCGGATGTTAGGTTACATATATGTTATTTTAGGTGCGATAATTGAAAATATTGACTTTGAAAAAACACAGCTATCGATAGATGCAGATTTGTCATCTAAAATTCTGTTTTATCTTGATAGTAATTTCCATGATCAAATATCGCTCAATGACCTTTCAGGCGCACTGGGCTATAGCTCATATTATATATCACGATACTTCAAAAACTGCTTTAAAATCGGTTTTAATCAGTATCTCACCTTATTAAGGCTGCAAAAAGCTGTAACTCTTTTATCAGAAAACCAAAAAAATATTACATATTGCGCATTTGAGAGTGGATTTAATTCCATGAGGACATTTTACCGTGCGTTTTTAAAGGAATTCGGCGTCACTCCAAAAGAATACATTAATAACCTTAAAAAGGAATTTCCATCTCAGATATATTAATCACAAATTATAAAAACATGTATAAAATTCAGATAATTAACATTTTAACAAAATATAAAGTATAGAAAGGAAACTAAAATGAAATTTAGTTATAAAGAAGATATGGAAAAGGTAAATGCTTTTATAGATAATCATCGACAAAGTATAGCCGAGGATTTGCGTGATTTGGTTAAAATTCCTTCAGTACGCGCAGAAGCAATGCCCGGCGCACCTTTTGGCAAAGCTTGTTTCGAAGCTTTGCAAGTATCTTATTCATTGTTTGAAAGGGAAGGCTTTTCGGGCAAAATTGATTTGGACGGAAAATATTCAGTTTCGCATTACGGAACAGGCAATAAAACAATCGGATTGTTCGGACACTGCGATGTAGTGGCAGCAGATGGCGAATGGCTTTACGGCAATCCGTTTGAGCTTACGGAGAAAGACGGTTTTTTTATAGGACGTGGCTGCAATGACGATAAAAGCGGCATTATTCAGATGCTTTACGCGGCTAAGATTATTCGTGAATTAAAGCTTCCGCTCACAAACAGACTTTTGTTTTTTGTTGGTTCATGTGAAGAAGACGGTATGGAGGATATATCGGCATTTGTTAAAAATGAAAAAATGCCTGATGCTTCAATAGTGCCGGACGGAGAATATCCTTTTTACTCAGGTGAAAAAAGCAGAGTGCAAATTATGCTTGAAAGTACCGAAATAATGGAATTTATTAAAAGCGTTGAAGGTGGCAAATGCTACAACATTATTTTAGATACAGTGGAGGCAGTGCTTGCAGATGGAACTAAATGTAGCGCAAAGGGCATCACCGGTCATGCTGCTTGGCCGGACGGCTCCGAAAATGCGTTAAAGAAATTTGCACATACAATGAAAAACAACGAAAGACTTTCCGACGTTGATAAAAGGATATGTGAAAATGTTTGTGAAATACTTACGGATGATTATGGCACAGCGCTTGGCATATCTCACACCGACAGCGTGTTCGGAAGACTCACTTGCACGAATGGGATTGTAACAACAGTGGACGGCAAGCTTCGTATGTCGTTGGATATCCGACACGGAATCTCAGTAGACGGATATAAAATATTGGAAATTGTTAAGCGAAAAACGGCAGGTAAGTGGAATGTCACCTTT
Source organism: uncultured Oscillospiraceae bacterium (assembly GCA_964623915.1). Lineage (GTDB taxonomy): Bacteria > Bacillota > Clostridia > UMGS1883 > UMGS1540 > CAZUVQ01. The sequence continues at coordinate 3,709 of CAZUVQ010000074.1, read as the reverse complement.
TCTTCCCTTTCGCCTGGATATAATAATGATGACGACACCCCCATAGCAATTGCGTTGAGGAACGCTTACGCAGCTGTAAGTGGTGATAAACCCGCAGAAGGGAAAAAATGCTCCGGTGGCACATACGCACGGCATCTAAAAAATGCATTCTCAGTTGGAACTGTAATGTATTGCCATAGTCCGAAATTAGATTTTCCGGCAGGTCATGGCGGAGTGCATCAACCGGATGAGGCAATTTATATAGACGGATTTTTGGAAAGCATTAAAACTCTTGTCTGTATGATTATGGAAATTGATGCGATTCTGTGAGGGTATGGATGTTAATGTCAAGTTAAAAACAGCCATTTACTCTGCCAGACCTTAACGGCAGAGCGAATATTAAAGAGGATATTATATAATACTCCACCAAATTTTAATGGTTACAAATAAAGGTGCTATAACAAAAGTCGGTTTCGGAAAAATATTGCACAAAAAAAGCGTGATTTTAAGCTTAGAAAGGCCTAAAATCACGCTTTTTTCGAATTTCCCAAAAGTTTTATTGTGCATTTTGACAGTAGGGAAACACTTTTGTTACAGCCACTTTATTTATTAGTATTCTGATGATGAGATGAATTCTGCCCCGTTATTTAATAAGAAATTTATCTGGTCTTTGAAAATCAAGTATAGTCTTTCGTGCTTGTCTTCCGGGTGGATTGTCATAAGCAGTTTACTGTTTCCGGAAGCAGCTTTATACGCCGCGGCAAATTGTTTGTAATCAACCATATAATCGCCTGATGCAGATGAATAAGTATCATCAAATTCAAATTTGCATGTATCGCTTGAAAAATTTGAACAATATTCTACATCATAAGAACTCGTTAATGCATTATATGCAGTCTGATTATTGATACTTGCTTTAATGCCCAAACTGTTCAAATATTCAACAATATTTTTTGTTGCAGTATAATTGCTATCATCATCAGACGTATCAATTCTTAATAGTACCTTTGGCCCACTCTTTGCGACGCTGTAATGAATTTCATATTTCAAATCACCGAGATTTACAAAGGCAGAGCCTTCGCCGACGTCAGACAAAGTCGCCTGAGTAATGGCAGCAGATGAATTTGTGCAACTTACAGTCGGTGCTGATGATGTGCCGTAAGGAAGCGATATATTATAATGGAATTTCGCAGGGTCAAATCCACTGACGGCAACACCTCCTGATGAAATTGAAGCAACATAATCGGAAGCAGTCGCTTCTCTGATATTTGCTGCCTTTTTGTCGGGTACAACATTTGCATACACATATCTTATACCGTTTTCAATAAATGTTTTTGCAATCTCTAAGCGGTTTTGGTAATCCTGTGTAACCTTAACATATTCCCAGTTATACGGCACTTTCACCTTTGCGGTCAGCGGATAGTCATACATATCAAGGCCTGCAAATTTTCCGGTTATGATGTCTGTGTCGATTTTACTTAAGCTGTCGGAAATTGAAACTGTCAAACGCCCATCCGCAACATAATTTCTTGCTTCAATGTTGGTAATTGCGTTGTATTCTTTTGTGTACTGCATTACTTCGTCAAATTTTGCACTCCAAACCTCGCCCGATGCAACCTTTTCGCCGAGATATTTAAGCATTATGGAAGCTCTGCTTTGTGAAGTTGTAAGGTTATTTGCCTCAGCATCACTCAAGATAGAGTGGAACAAGAATACCAAAAGTCCCTTATTATTGATTGCCTCTGCAATATTGTCTTTCCAATACTCTGCGCTATGGCTATTTTCAGATGTATAATCGTTTGTTGTCCTTCCCATAAGACTCTTGACGCTGTAATAATCATTTGGTGGAAGGGTATCAACACCACCACCCGTATTTCTCATAGCGATATAATGTTCTTTTATCATAGCCATAGCCGCATCGCTGACCTGTGCCACGCCCAACGGCGCGGTTACGCCCGGTTTAATAAATGCAAGAATGCGCTCATTTGGGAAGAGACCGTTTATTCTTGCGCGCTCGTTTGCAATTTCCGCTGACATATGACCGGCAGGATAGTTGTAGGGCGTTCCGTTTGATAGCACTCCCGATTCCGCATCATCCGAAACACCGAAGTATTGGTGATTATAACTATGGCTTGCAAAATTAAGTCTGCCGTTTGAATTGTTTAAAAAGTTGGTCCAATCTGATACTTGTGATTCCGTAGCTACATTAGTACCTATAATACCCACAGTACCATTTAAATTATACTTTGCAAATTCTCTGTTCAGGTAATTTGTCGTATAAGGAGAACCATCATCGTGAACAAAGGAAACAATCGCGTCTTTTCCGTCTTTAACTTTTGTAACCATTGCGGGGATTACCTCATATTCGGAAAGTATAAAGGCAAATGTATAAACCTTTCCGTTGTTTGAGCCGGCAGGTGATACGGTAATAGTACCTATTCCGCCATTTGATGAAGACGGCTGAACTATTGTAACCAAGGCATCTGTATTATACGCCGTTGCAGTCAAGGTCGGATAAGATGCGTAATCACTATTGCTATAATTATACTTGTCGGGAGTAAATTCGATGTATGAAACTCCACTTAATTTGACATCGGATAATTGTAACATATCAATTTCAACTCGGTCTGCAAGCGGCTTTAAGCCGTTATTTGTAGTGTTCCACAAAAACGCACGAACAAAAGCCGCATCCGATGCCTTATTCCTTGTATAATCAATAGACATTGCCGTTTTCGTTTCGGCAGGAACAGCTATGCTTTCACTTAAAAATAAGTCGACTAGCCTGTTGTCAAAATCATATTGACCAATTATAATTTTTGCGGGTTTTTCAATATTTTTGTGATAGTTTTTAATCAGTGCATTCGTCGTAATAGTATTGCCGGAAATATTCGCAGAAAATAAAACCGGTAATTTTACTTTACCTATAAGCAGATTGTCAACCCCCGTTGCATTATCCTGCGTTAAAGAACCGGAAGTTTGTGATTCCCAACTCAAAAAGCCGATTTCACCAAATAAATATTTTCCGGATTTGTTAAAGACACTACTCCCCGAGCTGTCCGAAATATCTGTTGAATATGTTTGACAGTCAAGGTCAATACATAAGGTTATATGGTACCAGTCATTTGGAGAAAGCTCTGATATTTCGTCAGAAGAAAGATACTCAAAACCGTTTTGGTCCAAATCTGCATCATTTCCTTTGCCGACATAAAAAGCGACATTGTTTGCACTGCCACGTCTATAATCATATTTAATAATCGTAAATCCATTACGCAACCTTTCATTATCGGAGCCCATGTAATAATCTAAGCGATTAAAATCATTACTTGAACCATAATTTACGGAAACGGCATTTCCTTTGCCGAGCCCCTCATATCCCGTTATAAAGTCCGTACTTGAAGTAACAAAGCCACCGTTTGTTGTTGCTGTATCTGAATTTGCTGTAAATTCTTCAAAAGAATTGTATTTATTAAAACTGTCACTTGCGATAATATCCATTCCAGGGTCTGTAACAATCGGTTCGTCTATATGCCATTTAACCATTACAGGCATAAGTGATGAGGTTTCGATTTCTGGGTCCGGGTCCATACTGCCGGGATTTGTAATATCAAGGTTTGTTCCGGCTGCCAGTTCCTTTGCATAGACATATGAGAACAATGCGAATGACTTTACATGAGTGCCGTCTATTGAGCCCGCTATTCCGGGATTTGACATGCGAATCCAATTGTTATTT
>CAZUVQ010000073.1:0-9275 GCA_964623915.1 uncultured Oscillospiraceae bacterium | reverse complement strand
AGGTTATTACCTATGGCTGCCAGTTGCAGAGTATTAATAGTACATATTAATTAGATAGTAATTTCTGTCTGATTTTATTGTTATCTATGGCAACTGGAAACTTTTCCGGTTGTTTTTTTGCTTTCTAATGAGATTATAATTTTCTCGATAATGGCAAACCTATTGAAAAGTAGGGACGCAAAGCTAAAGGACCTAAAGGTTTAACCAAAGGCAGCCAGCTACCGAATGAAGACAATAATTTTTTATTGTAAACACAGCTTATTTCCTTTCTGTTTATATAATAGAAAAGTTGCTGTAATTCGGACATGCTTCGGGTTATGGCAACTTTTCTTTTTTAATTTGTAGTGAAAGGTTTTGGAATATGTATAGCTTATTTTTATTGTTGCTTTTCTTCGCCGGGTGTTTATGTGGTTTATTAAATATTTATTTGGAAAAAAGATTTATTGAATCAGTAAATGTAAAAAATACAAAAAAGCCAATTATAAGAACATTGATTTTCGGTATGGTATTCTTTTTTCTCGGTTTATTTATAAATGATTATTACAAAGCAATTTACATATTTACATTGTTCTTTTTTAGCTATTTGATTGCAATGGTGGATTTAAAAACATTAAAAATTCCAAATACACTTGTTGCTGCACTGCTTGTAGCAGGCATCATATTTATGGTAGCGGGTATACGCACAGTACCGTTTATGCGTTCTTTAGGTGGTCTTATAGTGGGATTTTTATTGATGGCAGTCCCTTATTATTTAAATATGGGAATTGGCGGTGGTGACGTAAAGCTTTTGGCTGTATATGGGTTTTTTGTAGGATACATGAGCGTTTTATATGTTATGATTTTAGTTGGCGTATTTACTCTATTTTATTTAATATATAAATCGTTTAGAAAAAAAACAAGCATTCTTCTCGGATTAAAAGAAATGGTTCCGATGGGCCCGTTTATTGCATTATCATTTATGATTATGATTTTTATTCAGAATTTTAACATATAAGGGGAGATTAGAATGCTGTGATTAATTAATTTTCAAATACAATAAAACAAAAAAATTAAATTAAGAGAGGTAAAAAGGATGTTAAAGAAATTATGGAAAGACGAAAGTGGACAGGGCATGGTGGAATACGGCTTAATTATTGCATTGGTAGCAGTAGTTATAGTAGTTGCACTGACAGCGATGGGCGGCAGCGTAAAAGATAAGTTTACGCAAATCACAGAAAAATTAGGCGGAACAGTTCCAGCAGAATAAGAATAAAGTACATATACTGTATTTTTGAAAGGAGAATTTTATTATGTTAACAAAATTATTTAAAGACGAAAGCGGACAGGGCATGGTGGAATACGGCTTAATTATTGCATTGGTAGCAGTAGTTATAGTTGTTGCGCTGACAGCGATGGGCGGTAGCATAAAAGATAAATTTACAACAATTACAGAAAAATTAGGCGGAACAGTTCCAGCTGAATAATGATAAGGGGCAGGCATTGCCTGCCCAAGCTTTAGTACTGGAGGGTGAGTGATAATGAAATTGAAATTCAAGCATCTATTTAAAAATCAAAAAGGACAGTCGATGGTAGAGCTTGCTCTTATCCTTCCTGTAATAATGCTCATAATCTGTGCAGTTCTTGAGGGCGGATGGATGTTCTCAAACCAGCTGATGATTGCAAACGCAAGCCGTGAGGGCGCAAGAATGGGTGTTATTTATTCAAAAAATGCAGATCAGCTGCAATTGATTCGCGATGAAGTTTTAAGCATTATACCTTCATTTGCACAGGATAATGTTTCGGTTTTTGTATCTTATTCTAATCCTATATCTCCGAGAAGTGGGGATGTTTCTGTGAATGTTACATATAATGTCAATCCATTGACGCCAATAATGGGTGCAATAATAGGCGATAATTTTAAGCTTTCATCGAAATGCGTAATGAAGTTAGAATGAAGGGAAAACCCTGATGAAGAGATTGGATAGAGATGAAAACGGGGCTACAATTGTTATTTTTGCATTATCTATTACAGTATTTGTTATGATGTGCTCGCTGGTACTGGATTTCGGCGTTGTATACTATAATGAGAGTAAATTGCAAAATGCATTGGATGCCTCTGTTTTAGCAGCGGGTCAGTTATTGCCCGTATCAGAAGGCAATGTTTCCCGTCAGGATGAAATTGAAAGTGTTATTTCACAATATCTAAATAAGAATGGTCTGCATGACCTGACTTCCTTAAATATAGAATTCAAAAATTTAAAGGGTAACAACTATATGAGTGTGGAAGCTACGCTTACAAAGGGTGCTCAGCTGAATTTTGCAAAAATTATAGGTGTGGATTTTATAAGCGTAACAAAAAACGCACAAGTGAGCATTATACCATGCATTAAGCTGTCGGATGTGCTGCCATTAAGTGTTAAAAAAACTGAACTTGATAATTGTATTGCAAATGGAAATATAACTGACATAACCTTGAAATTCGGCGGTGGCGGTGGAACAGAAGGAGATTTTGGTGCCATTGATTTAGATGGCTTAAATGGCGGTGGTTCATCTGATTATGAGAGATGGCTGACTTTTGGATATACATCTGAGCTGTCAATAGGAGAAGATTTATATCCTATTGAACCCGGTAACATGGCGGGAGCCACGTCAAATGCATTTAATGCAAGATATTTTAGCTGCACACATTTTCCGAGCGACGGTGGTTGTAACAACAGCCATTTTGATATAACCTGCAAAAGAGTCATCAAAATACCGGTTGTAACATATGTAGACTCAAAGCACGTTAATATTGTTGCGTTTGCAGGGTTTGTATTAAATGAGCAGGCAAAGTCTACTGATACAATATCCGGTTCATTTATTAATATGGTTGCAACTGAAGGAGTTCCGGCAGAAACACAGGAACAAATAAGCACCGCTGACTATGGTGTTTATAGCTTAAGACTTTCAAAATGAGGTTTGGAGATAATTTATATGAAAAAAATATATTTAATAGCAATAATAGCTTCTGTTTTGGCAGGTGTATCGCTTTTTAATTTTTTGCTTACGGTTAAAAAAGAATCAAAAATTAATTTTGAAGATATTGTTGTTGCAAATATTGATATAGAGGCGCATACGGAAATAACAGCAGAAATGCTGACAATAAAACAGCTTCCCTCTGAAGGGATTCATCCTTATGCCGCAAAGAAAGCAAGCGAAATAGTGGGGCTTGTTTCAACTGAAAAGACATTAAAAGCTGAACAGATATTGATTCCAAAGCTTAAGAAAATCGGTGAAAACAATAGTGGGATGTCATATGCTATTACAAATAATATGCGTGCCGTGACGATAGCCGTAGATGAAATATCCGGTGTTGCCGGATTTATTACCCCGGGGGACAGAGTTGATATACTGGGAGTAATAATGACAGGCGGACAGGATGCACAGGAGCAGACTTCCACAATGTTTCTACAAAATATTTCGGTTTTGGCAGTTGGAAAGAAATTAGCATCTAAAGAGGGTGAAGCACCGGCATATACTTCGGTTACTCTTTTGGTTTCGCCTGAGGATGCTGTAAAAGTAAATCTTGTTGCCGCAACAGGGTCTTTGAGAATGGTCTTAAGGGGTGCAACAGACAATGAAATAAAATATGCACCACCGGTTACTTCAAATAACATAAGTAATTGATAATTCAGAAGGGAAATATTATATGGATACCTATAATATTGCGATTATATACGATAGAGCAGAATTTGAGCAAGAGCTGTCAGGCACGCTGACGGGAGATGAAGGTTATAAAATATTAGTTTCAGCAAAGCTTGACAATAAGACACTCAGCAAAATTGAATATAAAAGCCCTGATATAATAATAATATATACAGAAGAAACTGATATAAGAATAGTGGATTTAATAGAAAGGCTGTACATAACAAAGCGTGGCTGTGCGATATTGGTTATTACAAAAAGCACCGATGTGGAACAGGCAAACCTCGCCCTTGAGGCAGGTGCTAACAAAGTTTTAGCAGCACCAATAGACACTAAGCTTCTGAAAAACAGTATAATGCTGAGCGTAAATAAAGAAAAATCAAGGCTTACAACAGACAATGTAACTGACAAAGCAACTTTTTTATCTAAAACAATTTCAATTTTCGGTACAAAAGGGGGTGTGGGTAAAACCACACTTGCAGTAAATTTAGCGGTTGCACTCGCAAGAAAAAGAAAAAAAGTTGCAATTATTGACCTTGATTTGCAGTTTGGCGATGTAGGAATATTTCTCGACATAGACAAAGCCGATACAATATCAGAGCTTCTTGAGGAAAACAATGATCCGGACATAAATGCCATAAAGGGGTATATGCCGATACATTCAACAGGCATAAGTGTTTTGCTTGCCCCCAAAAGCCCCGAATATGCGGAGCTTATAAAAGGCAAGCAGGTTGAGAAAATAATTAATAATTTAAAGGATTATTTTGATTATGTCATAATAGATATGCCACCTGCTTTCAATGACATATCCCTTGTTGCACTTGAGAATTCTTCGGCAGTTCTCTTTGTAACCAATCTTGATATTTCATCGCTTAAAAATACAAAGGTAAGCTTTAATATAATATCATCACTCGGTTTTTTACAGAAAGTGAAATTAATATTCAATAAGGATGGAATAAGCTCTATAAAACCTAAGGAAGCAAAAAAAATACTTAATAAAGATATTTACAGCGTAGTAGAAAATGATAACAAGGTAGCTGTCAATGCACTCAACAGGGGTATTCCAATAGTTATAGATTCACCGAAATCAGTGCTTTCTGCAGCTGTCAATACACTTGCAAACAAAATATTGGAAGATATAAAATAGAGGATGTAGATTATGGGACTGCTGGACAGGCTCGAAAAACAAAAACAAAAACAAATTGTTACGCCCGTGGAAGATGCTGCGGTAAATATTAATGTATATACTGATATTCATAAAGAATTGAGGTCCAAGGTTCACAAAGAGGTCATTGATATCATTAACAAAAAGTCCCTCAAGGACAGTGATAATGAAGAAAGCAAGGAATCGATAAAAACAATCATCAATGATGTAACGGATATTTATGCAGGTGAAATGAACCGTGCCGAAAAAAACAAGATAGAAAAAGAACTTTACGATGATGTTGTGGGCCTGGGTCCTATTGAAGAATTACTGGCAGACCCTGAGATATCGGAAATTATGGTTAACGGCCCATTCTCGATTTATATAGAAAAAAGAGGAAAAATAGAAAAGTCAAAGGTTTGTTTTCGTGATAATGAGCATGTGCTTAATGTTATTGACCGCATAGTTGCACCTATCGGAAGACGTATTGATGAATCGAACCCTATGGTTGATGCAAGACTTCTTGACGGCTCCCGTGTAAATGCCATAATTCCTCCGATTTCTCTTATAGGCCCTGTAATAACCATAAGAAAGTTTTCAAAGCATAAGCTTTCAATAAGTGATTTAATAGGGTACGGCTCTTTGTCTTTCAAAATGTCAGCTTTTTTAGAGGCGTGTGTAAAAGGAAAGCTGAATATTATTGTTTCCGGAGGTACCGGCAGCGGTAAAACAACACTTTTAAATATTTTGTCTGCATACATACCCGATAACGAGAGAATAGTCACCATAGAAGATGCTGCTGAGTTGCAGTTGAGGCAGCAGCACGTAATAACGCTTGAAAGCCGTCCTTCAAATCTTGAGGGCAAGGGACAAATTGCAATAAGAGATCTTGTAAGAAATTCACTCAGAATGCGCCCTGACAGAATAATTGTTGGGGAGGTACGCGGAGGAGAAACACTTGATATGCTTCAGGCGATGAACACAGGTCATGACGGCTCGCTCACAACCGCTCATGCCAATTCACCTCGAGATGCCATATCCCGAATTGAAACCATGGTTCTTATGGCAGGGCTTGAGTTGCCTATTAAAGCTATCAGGGAACAAATTAATTCTGCAATTGATATTATAGTTCAGCAGACAAGGCTTCGTGACGGTACAAGAAAAATTACTGCAATATGTGAAATTGTGGGCATGGAGGGCGACATAATTACAACCCAGAATATTTTTACATTTGATACAGACGGCTCTATGGATTCTGAAAACAAATTCAAAGGAAAATTTAATGCAACCGGCATTATTCCCAAATGCATTGAAAAAATCAGAATAAACGGTGTCGGCGTCAGTGACGAATGGTTTACAAATTAAGCGCGCAGGAGGGAGATTTATATGGCAATTTATATTCTTGTAATCTCAATATCCATGTTATCTTACGTGTTGACAATAGTAGCAATGCAGAAAGTAAATGCAAAAAAACAAAATATTGAGCGCAGATTAAATCAGATTGCCAAAAATAAAAGTGAAATAAACCCACGGGTTATTGTAGATAAGCAAGATAATTTGAAAAAAATCTTCAGTTTTCTCAATTTCAAATTTATAGACAGCTTAGAAGATGAATTGTCAATGGCGGGCATACCTTTAAGAATTGAGGAATACCTTTCCATATGGTTTTTGCTCTGCATTGGAATACCTGCCTTTGCCGCCTTTTTCGGTGCGAAGTTTTTAGTTTTACTGGCTCTTTTTATCATTGGTTTTTCTATTCCTGTTGTTTTAATCAAGATGAAAAAATCAAAAAGAGCAAGCCTATTTAATAAACAACTAATTGATGCAATGGCGATAATTTGCAACTGTTTACGAACCGGTTTTTCTTTTCAGACAGCCATGGAAAGCGTTGCAAAGGAGATGGCCGAACCCATTTCATATGAATTTGACCGTATGCTACGAGAGAGAAACCTTGGTCTGTCCCTTGAGGAGTGTATGGCAAAAATGATAAAAAGAACAGGGAATAAAGATTTACAGCTTATTTCAAATGCTGTTATTATACAAAAACAGGTTGGTGGAAATCTGGCTGAAATACTTGAAAGTATTTCAGATACAATAAAAGAAAGAGTTAAGATAAGTGATGAAATAAGGGTTTTAACCTCAACGGGAAGAGTTTCGGGATATATTGTCGGTCTGTTACCCGTTTTTATTTTGATATTACTTATGGTAATAAACCCCACTTATGTTGAGGAGTTCTTTGTTACGAGCAACGGAAGAACAATACTTCTTGTTTGTGTTGTACTGGAAAGCATTGGGTTTTTGTTTGTAAAAAAAATAGTGTCTGTAAAATACTGACAGAGGGGTGTAATAAGTGAATTTAGTGGTTTTTTTCACTTGTATTTCAGTGTTTTGTCTTGTTTTGGTCTTATGTAAAAATATGTTGCAAAAACATCAAAACCAGAAAAAAAGACTTAAAGACTTAAATACGGTAAGAAGTGATATTTATGATGAAAAGTTAAATATACCATTTACACAAAGGTTTATAAAACCGATTATTACAAAAACCTTAAACATATTTAAAGGATTCAAAAGAAAAAGCAATTCATCCGCCGCGACGAAAAAACTCGAAAGGGATTTAAAGCTTGCCGGTATACTGATGTCAGCTGACGAATTTGAAGCAATAAAAACCATATCAGTAGGGTCTTTTGTTGGTGGGACAGTAATTATGTCAACATTTTTGTCCCTTGATTTTCAGACGAAATTTCTCGTTGTTCTCATAAGCATTATATTGGCAGTTTTAGTGCCCCGATATCTTATAAAATCAAAAATAAAAAACAGGAAAGCAAACATAAAATCTCAATTGCCTGATGCAATGGATTTGTTATCTGCAAGTGTTGAGGCAGGGCTCAGCTTTGACGGTGCAATAAGCCGCCTTATCGAGCAGACGCACAACGAGCTTTCGGTCGAATTTGCGATAATGCAAAAAGAAATACAAATGGGAAGGTCAAGGCGTGATGCATTAAAGGATTTGGGGATGAGAAATGATATATCCGAGCTTGGTGTTTTTGCATCGTCCATGATTCAGGCAGAACAATACGGAATTTCTATAAAAAATGTTTTGAAATCTCAGTCAAAACAACTCAGAACAGAAAGAAAAAACAAAGCCGAGGAAAAAGCACTAAAGGCTCCCGTTAAAATGATGATACCAATTATACTTTTTATTTTCCCGGTTATATTCATAATTTTGCTGGCACCGGCCGCATTTGATATTTTAGAATCATTCGGAGGTTAAAAGGTGAAGGTACTGAAAATTAAAGACATAAAAATAAGTTTATTTGATGCAAACAATTTCTTTTTAAGGCTTTCGGGCTTAATAGGAAGAGAAATTGATGATTATAAGGGCTTGATATTGACACCTTGTAATCAGATTCATACATTTTTGATGAAATACCCGATAGATGCGCTTTTCATTTCTGAAGATAATACTATATTACATATTGAGGAAAATATTAAGCCAAATAAAATGATAAAAAAAGTAAAAAAAGCAAAAAGCATTGTTGAACTGAAAAGCGGATTATCAAAAAATATCGGGTTTCAGGTGGGCAATAAAATAAATATTTATGTTGAGGAGAAATGATATGAGCACAGTTGTAGAAATTAAAGATGTACGGGACTTGAGAAAAAATGTTAATAACAATAAAATGTCATTTAAAAATGCATTATTTAGTGGATATAATAAAAAGGAAATTGATGATTATATTAAAGAATTAAACTCTGACAGATTACTTGAAAACAATGCTTTTACAGACAGAATTGCAGAGCTTGAAGCACTTATAAAAAAAGTGAAAGGTGAAAAAGAGGAGACAGAGGCAAAGCTTGAGAGTATAAACGGGTTAATAGATGATTATAAGCAAAAATTCAGGGTTAATCTTTTGCAGCTTGAAGAAAAAGAAAACAAAATAATAAAACTGCAATCACAAAATGAAGAATACGAAGTAAAATTGCAGGAAAAAGAAGATGCTGTGGTTTTTTTGGAAAATGAAAATTTAAAAAAGCAGCTTGCATCCGTTACAAAAGAAAGAGATGAATACAGCGCGGAGAATATGAATCTTAAAAATGACAATGATTTTATAAGCAGAAAGTTTATGGAAATTGAAAAAGATTATGGAGCTTTGGCACAAAGATTGAGCTGTGAAATGGAAAACAACAGGGAGCTCTTGTCTGATATCAGCATGTTATCAATCAAAATAATAGAAGGAAATAGTCATTATAGTGAAAGAACTGTCAAAATACTGGCAGAGTTATTGGAATATAACAAAAAGCATATAGAGGAATCAGTTTTGCTTTGCAGTGATTTAAGAAAAAAATTACCATTTAACGAATAGACAATTTATTTATACTGTGTAACGTATTTTTATATAAAATTAATATAGTATAGGTCACTGGACAAAATAAACGCAACCATTGAAAGAGAAAATGCAACCGAGCA
>CAZUVQ010000072.1:8285-9357 GCA_964623915.1 uncultured Oscillospiraceae bacterium | reverse complement strand
GCCGTTAAACGGCTGATACCTGAAGCCGCCTCGACGGTATTTTGCAGCATCGTAAACATCAACAACCTTATAGGTTACCGTACCGCCGTCGGCAGTAGCTCTTAGTATTACATTAGGTACATTGTCGGCAAGCTGCACGGTATACTCGGTAGTAAGAGCATCGAAACCGGATAATTGTGTATAGGTTGTTCCGCCGTCAACGGAATACTCAATTGTAAGAATACCGCTTGCCAAAGTGGTGAATGAACATATGCTAATAAGAATTGCCAGAGTAAGAATAAAACTAAAAATCTTATTGGTTTTCATAAAAATTTCCTCCCTATAATAAATAAATAATTTTTTATGCTATTTTACTCTGTTGTACGCATCGTTATAAATTTTTTCTATGTCATTATAATTCAAATTTTTTATTGTTTCAATATATTTATCCCATGTTGCGTCAACATCTTCTACGCCCATAAGCCATTTTTGCTGCTGTTCGCTCATATATGTTGTGAGATTTGTGTAATACTGTTTTTTGATTTCGCTTTCTTCTTCATTTAAGTTAAATGCAGGAACAGGCTCAACTCCGTACTTGTTGTCACGGTATTCATTAAATCCCTTTAGCCCAATTTCATTCATGCCTGCCATTTCTACGACAAGCGAGCCTATTGTTCCAATTTCAACCTGTCCCTGATTTCTCATATATGTAGGTACGCCCTCTTCTGCACTTAGAACGGCATCAGTAAACACCTTTTCACCGTTTACAATATTATAATGTACACCTTCAACACCATAACCAATAAGTGTTTTTCCTTCCTCACTAAACCAGAAATCAAAGTATTTAATTGTAGCTTCCGGATATTTATTGTCCTTTGAAATCCCCCATGCCAAACCATGCAGCAATCCTCTTACTGTTGTATCTTTTATTACTCCGTTTATATCTGCCGGTGGTGTAATTGGCAGGAAGTTAAGTCCCTTTACGGTGTCAGCAAATTTATCATTGTAACTTGCAGTGGATGAAAACCAGTCATGAGTACACCCGCCGACATTTGTGCTTAAAAGCTGTTCACGAGCTTGGTTTCCTCTTGAG
>CAZUVQ010000072.1:0-8275 GCA_964623915.1 uncultured Oscillospiraceae bacterium | reverse complement strand
AGAAAATCTCAGGGTCAATTATGCCCTCTGCATACCATTTTGAGAGCTCTTTCATGGCATTTTTATATACTTCCTCAGTTTGTCCGAAAACGAGCTTTCCATCTTTATTCAGTCTCCACCCATTATCTGCATCAAAAAGCTGAAGTATATCTGAAATTCCGTCGGCTCTTTTGAAAAGAGGTATTTCGTCTGCCCCGCCGTTTCCGTTAGGGTCACGCTGCTTGAACGCAAGCAAAACATCGTGAAGCTCCTGTACGGTAGTTGGGCGTTCGAGGTCTAATTTATCGAGCCAATCCTGGCGTATAAACCAACCCTTTGCAGGAATAGCTTTTTCTTCCACTCCGGAAAGTGAACCTGGTATAAAGTAAATATTGCCGTCATTTGCAGTTGCGGCTAATTTAGCCTCGGGGCATTCTTCTAAAAACTTTTTAATGTTAGGTGCGTATTTATCTATCAAATCATCAAGAGGTACGAGACCCCCATCTTTTGCAAGTGTTGTCATAGACTCACGTGTGTAGTGTATAATGTCAGGCAAGGTATTTTCAACAAGCATTGTGCTGTATGCCTGACCGCTGTCAGATATTGTTTCAGATACTGTACCTCTGAGTTTGATACCCGTAATTTCTTCAGCCTTTTTGAATATAGGCCAGTCATTGTCATATACGCAGTATCCGAAAAAGTGCATATGTATGGTTAGTTCCTCGGGTGTTTCTACATTTGCGATTTTTGTCCCACCGCACCCTGCAAGCAGTGTGACAGCCATTACCGCTGTAATTGCCATTGAAATTAATCTTCTTACATTCATTTTACATCTCTCCTTAATTTTTTTATTATTTATTTAATTTTTATCCCTTTATTGCGCCTATCATTATTCCTTTAACAAAATACTTCTGTATAAACGGATATAATATTATCATAGGCATTACAGCTATTACCATTGTTGCGTATACCATTGTTTCACGCGATGTAGTAGTATAATCAATTGAATTCGTCTGACTGTTGCTTGCGCTCATTTCCACAACAAGCTTTTTTAGAACAACCTGTAACGGTATCTTAGCTTTGTCTTTTAACAAAAGCATTGCCCAGAAGAATGAATTCCAGCGTCCTACAAAGTAGTACAGCGAAATTGTCATAATTGCCGGAACAGACAGCGGAATAAATATTTCCCGCAATATCCTGAAATCACTTGCACCATCAAGTTTTGCCGATTCCTCAAGCGAATCGGGAATTGATTCAAAAAACGTTCTCATAAGCACTACATTGAACGTGGATATGGCGCCAATTAAAAATATACCCATACGCGAATTTATAAGGTGTAAATTTCTGAAGTTTATATAAGTTGGCATCATCCCCGGCCCTAACCACAAAGATAATAAAATAATCCATGTAAGAATTTTTTTCCCCTTAAGATATTTTTTCGAAAGTGGGTATGCCCCCAAAAGTGTAAGAAGCATGCTCAGTGCAGTTCCGCCTACGGAATAAAAAACAGTATTACCATAAGAACGCCATATTGCAAAGTTATCATAGGTCCACATTTGTTTAAAGGCGTCAAGCGTAAAATCAACAGGTAACAGTATCACTTTACCACTGCTCACAGCTGATGCACTGCTAAAGGACGCTGCGGTTACATACCACAGCGGATATATTGAAACTAAAATTACAAGTACCATTAAAATTAAGTTACACGTATCGAACAATACCTCGGAAGGTTTTCGTTTTGTCATTTTGTTTATGCCTCCTTTTAGAATAAGCTTGTTTCAGTTATAGACTTTGAAAACCTATTTGCAAGAAGAACAAGAACTAAAGATACAAGTCCTTCAAACAAACCGACAGCAGCCGCAAATGAATACTGCGGGTCGGAACTTTCCAGGCCAACACGGTAAACATAAGAACTTATAACATCTGCCGTTTCATATGTAATAGGTTGATATAAAAGAATAATAGCTTCCATTCCTAAACTCATAATGCTACCTACCTTCATTATAAGCATTATTGCTATTGTCGGCATTATTCCAGGAATTGTAACATGTACAAATTGTTTGAATCGCCCTGCCCCATCTATTCTTGCTGCATCATATAAGGAAGCATCTATTGAGCACAGTGCCGAAGTATAAATTATAGCACCAAAGCCTATTCCCTGCCAACCTCCCATGGTGATAAAAATTGTTCTGAAATATTGGGGCTTTGCCAGGAAGTAAACACGATCAGACCCAAATACATCTCGCAATATGTTTATAATGCCCGTCGTCGGAGAAAGAATGGAAATTACAAGTCCTACAACGATAACCGTTGAAATGAAATGCGGCAGATATGATGCCGTTTGAACAATTGTCTTAAACTTTTTGTTTCTCAACTCATTTAGCAGTAGTGCAAACACTATTGTTAAAGGAAATGTAAATAATATTTTATAAATATTAATTACAAAAGTGTTTCTTATAACACGCCAGCAATAAGGGTTTTTGAAAAAGTCGATAAAGTGTTTTAGTCCCACCCAATCACTTCCGGTAATACCCTTAAGCGGTTTATAATTCTTAAATGCTATCTGTATTCCGTACAGTGGCATATAATACATTATTATATACCATAAGAAAAAAGGTATTAACATATAATACAACTGACGATCACGAACTATTTGTGCTATTGCTTTATTCTTTTTTGTCTTCTTCACTTTTATCTCCCCTCAGATCATTGTCTTATGCGATTGTATGGATATAAATCTAATCACAAGTATATTATATTGTCAATTTCAACATATATCAATGGCAAATACTTGTTATACAGGGTCATTTTTTTGCTATGCAAGGGCAATTTCTTGTTATTGTTCATTATTGTTTGACTTTTATTTTTTATCTATGGTATAATTAGTTTTATATGGATCGTAGTATATGAACTACAAAATTTAATAGAAAGGTTAATGTCATGAACTATTATAAGAAGATTTTTAAAATCAATATACTTATTTGTCTTATATATACAATAATGTTTTCTTCAATCATTGCTTTTTTTAATTATGACTTTTCTAAGAAAATGTTTGAAAAAAATGTTTCCTCTTCCATTAGCCGTATATCGCAGAACATTGACAATGCAATTACCGCTTCAAAGGATGTGCCTATTATTTTAGCTTCAAATGAATATGTGCAAAATTACGCTAAAGAAACGTCTCCGGACTATCCAAACCGTACATTGGCGTCCTCTTTTTTATTCAGAACATTAGGTTCACTTTCAAGCTACAACTGCAATATTGCAATTACCAAATACAGCGATGACCATGTAGTCACCAATAAATCTACTTCTCCGTTCAGCTATTATTACAAGACACTTGGGATTACCACGGTTCAAATTGAAGAAGCAATGAACGAGTTTTACAAAACTCCCACCTACAACACTTCTTATATTTTTTCTTCAACAGGTCAAAATCAATATTTAACCTTAATGATAAAGGATAACAAACAATATGCTGCAACAGGCTCTACACTGTACATATTGCTTACCTATAATATTGAAACGTTGCTGCGCACAGACAACTTAGCTGATATAGATATTGGTATTGCCATTGGAAAAAAATGCGTATATGCAACTACGCCCGAAGCAAAAACAATGACAGCAGATTACTTAAACAATATAATGCCAGATAACAGTAAAGTCTTCACCTTCTCTCCTAAAAATACACAGGCTTTAGAAAGTCTGTCTTATTACTATATTGTAAGTAAAAGCAACTATTATAACCATGTGATGTTAAACACAATAATTACACTTATTACATCGATTTTTGTTCTTATAACCGGCATATTTGTTATGTATCAAATTACTAAAAAAATATATCATCCGGTTGACAAGCTTATATCCGCTATCAATAATTCCGACAAGGAAGTAATAAACGAATTTGATTATTTAAGCGATACTATTTTCTCTCTTATTGAGGAAAATAATCAAAGCTCCGACACTATTGAAAAGTTTAAAATACCTATTAAGGACAAGTTTATTATTGACCTTACACTTGGTGTTCTGAGTGATGATGATATAAAATTTGGAATGACAACTTACGGTTTAAACAATCTGAACTTAGATTTCTCTGTTACTGTTATTGAGTACCTTAATTACACCACTCTTTCTCAATCTATGACAAGGCGCGGTATGCTTACAATTAAATCTTCAATTGCACGTATTATAGATAATGAGTTTAAAGACAATGATTTTTACAAATCATTTGAATTGAGCGCAAACAATCATATTGTTATTGCTTCCGTAAAGGATATGGATGAATTCAAGCTTCGGATTAAGAGATTAATATTGTCCATTGATGCTTCGCTTGGAATTGAGCTTTATGCGTCAATAGGAAAAATTGTGTGTGATTTTAACGAAATCAGTGAATCCTACTATGATGCATATTCTCTTTCAAAAAAGCGTGAGCTCAGTCAGGCAAATATACTTGTTGAAACCGCCGACGATTTCAACGAACGTGAAAAAGAGTTCTTTAAATACTCCTTTGATGATGAGCAGCATCTTGTTCAGGCTGTAAATGGTGGTGATTACAACAAAATGAAATCCGTACTGAACACTCTTATCCCTTCTGATTGTTACATATCACCAACTCAATACTCGCATTTGATAACATTATTAAGCACCACTATCAGCAGGATAATGTACAATGCAAATCTGTCTCCCGATATTTTCGGCGAAGGTGTATCTGTATATTTGGAGCTGAAGTGCTGCGACAACATAAAAACTCTCCGGGCAAAATGTTTGGAATTTCTTATGATTATTGCTAAGGAGTTTCAAGAACAAATGAGTGGGACGGATTTCAATCGTTCAAAGCAGCTGATTGACTTTATCAAAGACAATTATCAGCACGATATTTCTTTGATAGACTTGGCCGAATTCTTAAATATGTCATCATCGCATGTAAGCAGGATTTTCAAGCAGCAGATTGGCAAAAATTTCAAAGAATATCTTATGCACTTCAGATATTTAAAAGCCAATGAGCTGCTGCAAAACAATCCTGATATGAAACTCAAGGATGTGGCGGAGGCGGTCGGATGTACCAACCCAAAAATGCTTACCCGTCTGTTTAAAAAATATACGGAATACAGCGGTGTCGATGTTAAGGAGATGATATGATGATTATTGACAACATTGCAAAAAGATATATTGAGCACTTTTCACAATCATACAGAAATGATTTAGAGGCGCAAAAATTTTTAGATACACTCCAATCCGACGGCAGCTGGGCTGACCTTGATTATGCCGGCAAGGATATGCCTTTATGGCAGTGTGTAAATCACTTTATCAGGCTTAATGCAATAGTACTTGCGGGGCTGGATAAAAGTGTTGTAATCCGCGGACTTGATTTTTGGTTTTCCGCTCCCCGTGAAGATTCCAATTGGTGGTGGAATGATATAGGGTTTCCTATGAGGTGTGCTTTTTGTGTAGTTGCAGTCAAAGACAATCTGCCAGAGGAATTAAAAAACAAAATTATATCAATTTATAACACGGAAATTGCAGAAAAATGGACAGGCGCAAACAGAACATGGTTTGCGCAAAACATTATAGTGCGAGGAATAATAAGCGGTTGTAGCGAACTGATTCACAGAGGGAAAACTTATTTAGAAGAAACCGTTTTTATTTCCAATGAAGGTGAAGAAGGAATTCAGCCGGATTTTTCCTTTGCGCAGCACGGCAGCTTTCTTTATAACTACGGTTATGGGCTTGCGTTATTAGAGGATTGCTGCAAATGGATTGATATTTTTTCCGGTACAGAATTTCAGTTTAAGGCTGAGAAAATCAATATTTTGTGCAACCTGCTTTTAAATGGTAATAGATATATGTGCTATCATAGCACAGTTGACTTTAATACAATAGGCCGAAATATAGTAAGAGGATATAATTCAGAGAAAAGAAGTATACATTTTCTTGATAATGTAATAAATGTTTTAAGGGCTGAAACAGATTTTAAAAAAGAACTTGACGAATTAAAAGACTATATTCATGGCAACAGAGAAACACCGGGCTTTGTCTGGACTAAAATGTTCCCTTGCCTGAATTTTATGACGCATCTTCGTGAAGGATATTATGCTTCAACAAGGTTTGGTTCAAAATTTGTGCTCGGTGGTGACATAAGCAATGGCAAATGTATAAACAATGAGGGCTTGCTTTCGGGGTTTCAAGCATATTTCTTAACCCATTATCTTGTTGATGGCGATGAATATTTTAAAATATTCCCCCTGTGGAACTGGGCGCTTTTGCCCGGTGTTACATGCCCGGAGGTTGAACTGCCTACCGAACAGGGTGCAGTTATGAAAAGTAGCTTTGCGGGCGGTGTATCCGACGGAGTGTACGGTGTATGTGCAATTGATTTGAATGAATCCTTCGGGTTTGACAAGTCCTTCAGCTTTGGCGGAAAAAAGGCTTGCTTTTATTTTGATAACGAAATCATACAGCTTGGCTGTGAGCTTTATTCTGATTCTACACTTAATACAACGCTTAATCAGTGCCACAAAAAGGGAAAAGTAATAGCCGACAAAGAGCCGCTACAAGAAGGTACACATAAAATAAAATCAAATTATGTTCACCACAACAAAATCAGCTATTGTTTTTTAGAACCGACCGAATCGGTGCTCAGTTTCGGCTTCAAAAAAGGAAGCTGGAAGAGGATTACCGAAGTTTCAACAGAAGATCCGTTGGAAGCCTGCGGCGATGTTTTTACGCTATACATACCACACACAAAATCCCACACATACGCATTTGCAGTTTTGCCAAATACATCTGATTCGCAAGCCTGCAACTACAAAGCCCCTCTATACGTCAATACAAAATCTGTTCAGGCTGTTTATAAAAACGGTGTTTTTGAAGCCGTTTTCTATCAACGCGGCAGCCTTAGTATAGGTGACATGAGGGTCACTGCTGATGAACCTTGTTTCGTTTTGATTAACGGAAATGATTTACACACCTCTGCTCCCAAAGGGTTTTCTCAAAACGCAAATGTGACATTAGAAAGATTATAGACACAGTAAAATACAGTTTGTATATCCACCGTTTCACTGTATTAGCTACAGCAAAAGTGGGGTTGCTCCTCAGCATTTCCTCATTACGCTACAGTAAAAGTAAATAATAATTTTGGTGATCACTCGATTTACACTAAAGGTTGTTCATAATTTTCTATTTATCTCACAAGTACCTTCCCCAGCCTTTCCGCAGCAACCTTATCAGCTGACGATATGGCATGCGTGTAAAAGTTTAGGGTGGTGGGGTTTTGGGCATGACCTAACCGCTTTGCAACCGTTGCAACATCTATTCCGAGGTTTATGAGCAGTGTTGCACTTGTGTGCCGAAGCTCGTGGAACGTCCTGCAAGAGCTGTAAGAGCCATCATAACACACAGTGCGATTGCAATCAATTTTTAGAGTTTTGTTGTTTTTATTTCCCTTGTCTCCTTTTTTAATTTTTTCTTCAAAAAAATTTATACCAAAAGCTGTTGATTGAAAGTATCATAGTGTCAAGATTTGTGCAATACTACAAATAAAAATTAAACCTGAAATACTTGCGGATGTGTAAATTTTTTTTAAAAAAGGGGTAACCTCATTCACCACTTCAGTAAGTTCCATAAAATTGCTGATATTTTAAAAATTGCGTTTACATGGTGTGGTAGTTAACAAGACACAGTCCAAATTCGATAAGGGTTTCAATTTCTTTGCAGTTGCTTCGTTTTATAAGTTTATTCTTCAATATAAATTGCAAATATATTAATTGATCTGAAACGCAGTCTTGAAACTTAGAACAGAGATTTCAAACCTGAGTTCTTTTCTCTCTATCTTTTATTGAATCTTTAAAAAAGAGGTATATTTAATCAATAGATACATTGTTGTTTGATTGACTTTAATAACCAACCTTATCCCAGCAATCAAATGGTGCTGCAATTTCCTCACTTACATATACCTGTGTTTTCATAAGCTGAAGCATTGAGCTTGGTACAAGAGGTGTTACAGGTCCGTGAAGAACAAGTCTTGATGTCATTCTCTGCCATGATGAAAAAGTATTATTTGTAAGAAGTGCATGTACTTCTATTCTTTCACGAGCATTCTTGACATCAACCGGTCCAATTGTTGCAGCCTTAGGCGGAACAGCGGCAATATAACCTGACTGACCGAATACACCATGAAGTGAATTCTGTGCAACTGTGAGCGGATGAAGTGAAACAATTTTTGCTTCCTGCTGCAAGTATTCTTCCATATCGTCTTTAATGAATTCGCTTACAGGATCAATAAAAGCCATATGACCTG
>CAZUVQ010000071.1:1901-9654 GCA_964623915.1 uncultured Oscillospiraceae bacterium | reverse complement strand
GGAGCAAATGCCGGCGTAAAACGATGCCGACTCATTTTCGCTTATCCAAACGCCTAAAATATCCTTTTGTCCATCCATATCAATACCCAAAACAGAATAGACGCACTTATTGATAATTTGGCTGTCCTTGCGGCTTTTGAACACGATTCCGTCAAAGTAAATAATCGGATAAATCGCTTCCAACGGGCGGTTTTGCCACTCGTTGACTTCTGGCAGGATTTTGTCCGTAATTTTTGAAATCAGCGTTTGCGGGATTTCTGCCCCATAAATCTCGCGCAGATTGTCCTCAATATCCCGCTGGCTCATACCTTTGGAATACATCGCCATAATTTTCTGCTCAATTTCATCCGTCCGTGTCTGTCTTTTTTCAAGGATCTTTGGCTCAAACTCACCGTTGCGATCGCGTGGGATGGCAATTTCGCTCTCACCGTAGTCGCTGATAATGGTCTTTCGGTTGTAGCCATTGCGGGAATTTCCGCTGTTATTGCCATCTGCGGAATTCTTTTCATATCCCAAATGCTCTTCCATTTCGGCCTCCAGCATTTGCTCAATCGCTCCGGCAAACAATCGTTTTAGATTCGACTGAATATCACCTGTGCTTTGGCAGTCATGCATCAGCAGACTAACCAATTCCATTTCCTTGTCCGTGAGAATGTTTTTTGATTGTTTCATTTTCTAACCTCCATTGTTTTATATGGAGATTATTCCCATTTACACGGATGTTTATTCAGCCTCCAAGTCAATTATATTTACTTAACCAGAATAACCCTAATTCTCCCCCCAATTTTTTCGGGCTTATCATAATATGCTGTTAAGTCTTTAGTGTAGTCAATTTTGCTAATTGGTATAATTTCATATCTCTGACCATCATTAGATGTATTAACTATCTGTCGGTAAACCAGAACCTCTGAACTAATCAGATATTTGTTTCCTTGTGTATAGACATATAATTCATCTATATTAGATATGGATTCTTCTAATTTATTTAGTTTTACCATACTTACGGGACTATTATTATCAAAATCAAATTTTGCAGGTTGTCCAGTATAAACCGGGTACAAGGAATTAGGTGTAATGACTTGCATATTTACTCCGCTTAT
This sequence comes from uncultured Oscillospiraceae bacterium, assembly GCA_964623915.1. Taxonomy (GTDB): domain Bacteria; phylum Bacillota; class Clostridia; order UMGS1883; family UMGS1540; genus CAZUVQ01. The sequence continues at coordinate 8,554 of CAZUVQ010000071.1, read as the reverse complement.
ATTTAAATCATATGTTCCCTTCATTGCAAATTGACCCGATAACCTTTCATCCTTTAATACAATTCCATAATTATACAAATCATTGGTGTAATCGTCTAAAATAATATCTGTAATAATACCATCATCGTCTTTTTTTATGTAAATTATATCGTTTGAGTTAATCTGCGTATTGTTAATTCTTTGTGGGTATATTTTTTCTCCTTTGCCCATTGTATATTCAATACGGTTTGCCACATCTATAATGTTTACATCTTCTGAAACCTTAAGAGAACCAAAAGTTTTTTTGTCCCAATTAAATGTACCACTGATACTGTTTTTTGAAGATAAATTTGTTAGATTTGCCTTTCCTTCATTAAAAGTGATGGTAACTACTTTACCTTCAATATTCTTATAATCCTTATTTGTGTAGTATTCTCCAATTGTCCCATCGGTTAATAAAATTGTAGAACTATATTCTCTGCTCTTTTCTCCTTTTTCATCAATCCTTGATTTAAGCCCTGTATCAATTAAAAAGCCGATTACACTTTCGCTTTCTGCCATTTTAATAACGTCGGCAATTTTTCCGTCTTTGCCAAACAAAATTCTAATGGTTTCACCATATGCTATATTCCCATTTGTTGATAATTTATTAAACGCATTTATGCTTCCAATTTCATATTCTTTGCCTGAAAGGATAATTTTCTGTAAATTATCTTTATTTTGGTAAGCATTTTCATAAATTCCTGTTGCCTTATTGCTGTATACCAAAACCGTATCAGCTTCTTTTATATAGTAGCAAATGTCATAGTCTTTTATTGCGTTTACACTTGATACTATGCCGTCACGATTTACGATGCAATTTTCCGTAGTGTTAAATTCCATTTTATAGTTATCGTTAATATTAGTAATGGGTCCTAATATAGCATCTCTTGTGACGGCAAAATAGTTGATATTCAGCATATCATCATAAAAAATTTCAATTTTATCGCCAAGCTTTAGAGTTGGTGATATACTTCTATACAATGAAGTGATATTTCCATCATATACAGTAGTATCATCATCAAACTTTATCATTTTATCTCCGCTTTTATCAAATACTATCATACCTTCCGGTAAAATGGTTTTTACGATATATTCTTTTTCATTTTGCTCAGTTGGCAAAAATAAAATAATCTCATTCTCGCTATTGACTATTATATCACCCTGCTTTTGTATATTTTGCACAGATATATTACCCTTTTTTAAAGCTCCGACACTTGTTGACACATATCCATTTTTAACGTTTTTATCAGATATAATAATCGCATCTTCATAATATTTATATCCCATATCTTCAATATAAAATTGGACAGAATTATTCTTCTGAGAAAGTAGTGTGTTTTTAATTATTTTGGCTGAGTTAATCCTTGAAATAGGCATACCTATTTGAAAATCCACATTATCGAGCAAGCCTTTACTATTTGCTATCGAGACTTGATGCTCAGCCCAATCTGCTGTTGTATTTTTAGTTTCATATCCTAAAAGCTTTAGCATTATTTTGCAAATTTGTTCAGGCAACACCTTTTCATAGGGTCTAAAAGAACCATCCGGGAAACCGGAAAAGTATCCAAGCTCACTTGCTCTTTGTATATATCCTGCCGACCAAGATGAATATAAAACATCACTATACGGTGATATACTGTTGGTAGGGATAAATTCAGGTTCAATGATTTTTATTGTCATTTTAACAAATTCTTCTCTTGATAAAGTATCATCATCTCTAAAGTTTCCATTGGCATCACCCTGCATAATTCCAAGCTTATTAAGAAGATACTTAGTATCGTTCGCATAAACTCCAAGGGGTGATGCCATAGCTATTGTAAGTAAAAGTATTATACTTAAAATTCTTTTCACTTCACTGTTCCCCCTATTACAAACTTTTCATCTATACTAAGTCCGCTTATGACTTCCGCATATTCTTTGTTTTTAATTCCTAAGGTTACCTCTTTTTGAACTATTTTGTCATCCTCCAAAACATCAACTTTATTACCACTTAGAGCCTTTATAGGAACTAACATCACATTTTTCTTTGAATTAGTTGTTATTTTAACATCTACATTCATTGATTCCATTAAATTATCATGTTTATCAAGTTTAATCCGAACGGTATAATAGGTGACGCCATTTTTTGCAACACCCACATCATCTATTTTGATAACATTTCCATTGTATATTATATCTCGAGAGTCTTGCATACTAACGATAGCTGTCTGACCTAACGCTATTTTATTAATATACATTTCATCTATATCTGTATCAATATATAAATTCCCTGCATCCGCAATTACAGCAAGCGAGGTATTTGGAGAAGCGTAATCAGACACTTTGGCAATTTTTTTAGTAATTATACCCTCAATAGGTGACACGATTTGGTAATCAGATAATTTGTTTTTCAGTTGTAATAAATTAGTCTGTATTTCTTTTATTTGTAATGATGCAGTTTTTACAGCATTCTTTACCGCATCATTTTTTATAGTCATAACGCTCATACCATTTGTTACTTTGCTTCCTTCTTTGATAAATAATTCTTCTACTTGACCTGATTGTGTAGCTGATATCGATTGCTGTGTTTTATTAATAAACTCCCCACTTGAAATAGAGGCTATATCTCCAATAATTGCAAATGCTTTATCGCCCTTCTTTAAAGCGCCGGGGTTAACAACGGAAATCTCTGTCATAACTCCTGATTTACCTCCATCAAATGCTTGAATGTAGTCATATACATTACTAACAGTGCCATATAGCTTTGAACCGTCAATATTCATTGTTATTTCGGCGCCTGCTCCAACATAAATTTTTTCTTTATCAGATGCATTAAACGGTATTTTTAGAATAAGATTATTACTGTCCACAATGTCGGCAATCTTACTTCCAACTGATACATAGTCCCCCTCATGGCAAAAAAGTGTAGTTATAAGACCACTTGCACGAGCAATAACTGTCAAATCCTTTTCAGCGTTAGAACTTTGCCTATATACTTCATTTGCCTTTTCTAAGCTGATACTTATCTGCTCAATTTGGTTTTTTAAATCAACATTGTCAATGGAATATAATAATTGACCTTTACTAACACTATCTCCTTCACTAAAATTGCTGCTTATTATTTTACCGTTTACAAGAGAGGTTACATAGTACTCCTCATCAAATACAACAATTCCCGTGTCTTCAACTGTTTCATTAATGTTTCCGATAGTAGGATTTACTGCACTGTACTTTAGCTTGCTAAGATCTTTACTTTGCGTACATCCTGCCATTGCAACAGTGATTAATGCCAATATAAATAAACCTGCTGATAATTTTTTAAGTTTCATACTTTATTCATCCCTTCATCATTCAACACTTTTTAAAGCCCCCAGCATATCTATTGTCTTCATCTTCTTAGCCAGGATTTTATTTATAAATACTGCGAAAAGCATTGTAATCGCACCTGCTATAAAATAAGAGGTTGTTTTTATCATAACATCCATGCTAAATGAACCCATTGACCCCATCAACATTTGTGTCAGCCTTACCCCAAAGGGAATACCGCATACAATACCGATAAAAGTAAACACAATGTTCTCGGTCAACATAAGCTTTTTTATTTCTTTGCCGCTAAACCCTAATACCATTAATGTGGCAAGGCTTCTTGTTTGTTCATAAAAATTCATAATACCAAGATTATAAAGTACTACTAATGCAAGGGTACCACCAAACGCTATGAACAAAAAAACTATCATAGATATCGTTGTCAGTTGTCCTGTTATTGCAGAGGTAACATCATTTTTATTTTTATAGGATTCTATAAAATCATAATCTGAAAGCATTTTTGATAATCTTTCAATGTTATTTGTTTTTATGTATGCTGCCGTAGGCAGGAATTCTTCACCTATGCTTCTCCAGTAAGTTTTGCCCACATATATTCCATTAATATTACTACATATATAAGCGACCTCCATTTTATATGTTTTATTACTCCCTACACGTTCAACGGTAACAGCATCACCAATTTTCACATTCAAATCATCAGCAGTATCCTCAGCCATTACAATACCTTCTTTTGGCATTTGCATAATATCCGGCCCTGATGTATCAATCAGTTTTATCGTAAGAATATCTTCCGAAACACTAATTGTAGATGTTTCCTTTTTGTCCTCAGAAAAAATTTTAGCACCCGTAGTCATCTCATATTGAACATCTTGTACAATATCCATTTCTTTAATATGCTTATACTGTTTCTCTGTTACATCTCGTGTAAATATAGCGACAACGTCATATTTGTGCAATTTATTTATCAATTGATAGGTATAGTTATGTAAAGAATCATTCATACCAAATGAAGTGAGAATTAGTGTCATACAACCGGCTATACCGCATACAAAAATAATAGGTCTTAGCTTATTTCTAAAAATATTTCTAATAATATATTTTTGAGTGAAGTTTAATCTTTTCCATAAAAACGGTATTCTTTCAAATATATTTTTCTTCATTGCCTTTGGAGGTTTTGCTCTCATGCACTCGGCAGGTTTTTCATGTAAAGCTTTTTTTGTAATAATGAATGCTGTCCCTATACAAAAGATATTAGTTAAAACAAAGGCAGTAAGTAATGCAATTTTATCAAAACCAATGGTATATGGCGGTAAATCAACAGAGTAAAACAATGTTGCAGATATCGGTTTGGTAAGTAGTGAATTGGCAGGTAATGCCCCCAGCAAATATCCGACAATAACCACTATTGCGGCATAACATAAATAATATACTTGTATTATCCTATCATCAAACCCCAACGCTTTTAGAATGCCTATCGTACCTCGTGAATTTTCTATAATTCTGCTCATTGTACTAAACATAATTAGTGCTGCAACTAAAAAGAAAATTGTTGGAAATACAACTATCGCCACTTTAACAGCACCAACTTGATCTAACAGCATATAAGCATTCTTATTATCTTCCAGTGCTAGAATATTAGTAACCTTATTTCCTAAAATATTATTAATTTCATTTTTAAAATCTTTGTCATTTATACTTTCGGTGGTTTTTACACTAAATTGATTATATATATTTTTCCCCATAATATCCGACAAAATATCTTCATTCAAATATGCAAATCCATATTTGCTGTAATCCGGTGCAAGATTGCTTGAATTTATATGGTGCATGCATTCAGGGCTATTGATTAAAGCAGATATTCGTAATTTTACTATCTTATTAGCACCTTTTATTAACATTTCGTAATCATCGCCTATATTTAGACCTTGTTCTTTAGCGAATGCCTTGCTAATCATCATTTCACGATTATTTGCAGGAAATCTCCCTTCATCAATATAGGGAATGTTAATATTATATTCATTAGCGATTCCATACAAGGTAAGGCTAATGCTTTCGTTGTTTCTTTCTTCCGCATCAATAACAATTCTTGCCTGAATTTGAGATACACCATTAAGATTCTTAATTTTATAATAGTCAGTTCGATCAAGACCAATACCGCTTATCCAATAATCAGCCACATTTTGGGTTTCAAAATATTCATTTGTTATTTTTTCGGTATTATAATATACTCCGCTTAAAGCTACATACAATAAAACAGCGGCTGCTGTTATAATTATTACTGATATCAACCGTGAAGTAGTATGCAATAACTCTTTAAAAAAGTTTTTCCTAAGCATAATTCATCACCACTCCAGATCTTGTATAGGTACAGGATTATCGTTTACACTTTTCTTCTCAATTTTACCACTCTTCATATGTATTACGATATCGCTGGTAGGTGATATCGCTACATTGTGAGTAACAACAATAACAGTCTTTTTTCTCTGCCTGCATATATCAAATAATAACGCCAAGACAGATTTTCCGGTTCTGTAATCAAGTGCGCCTGTGGGTTCATCGCAAAGCAATACATCCGGGTTTTTTGCTAATGCTCTTGCAATTGCAACCCTTTGCTGCTCACCGCCTGATAATTGGGAAGGAAAGTTATTTAATCTATCTTTTAAGCCTACTAATTCAAGCATTTCTTTTGCATCAAAAGGGTTTCTGCAAATTTGACTTGCAAGTTCCACATTTTCAAGTGCCGTTAAATTAGGCATTAGGTTATAAAATTGAAAAACAAAGCCTATGCTTTCACGTCTATAATCCGTAAGTTGTTTTGAATTAAATTTTGAAATCTCATTACCGTGAACAATAACTTTTCCACTCGTTGGAGTATCCATACCACCTAAAATGTTTAAAACAGTAGATTTTCCGGCGCCACTTGCACCAAGCAGAAGTGTATATTTGCCTGTCGGAATTTTTAAATCTATATTATTAACGGCGATTATTTTAGTTTCACCCATTATGTATTCACGAACAAGGTTCGAGATATTAATTGCTGATTCCATAAAGTTATTCCTTTCATAATACATATGTTACTTATTCAACACATGCTTATTATATTATATAATGATCATTTATACAATATTTAAGTTGCCCTAAAGTGTTGGATAGTCAACACTTTAGGGCATATTGTTAATTGGATATCAAAATTTACTTGAATACATATGTTGACTAACAAACAATAGTGCATTATAATGAACTTATATCTTTATGAAAGGGGTAATGTTATGAAGGCTCCAAAAGAGGATAGGCGAATAAGAAAAACAAGAAAGCTATTTGAAGTC
>CAZUVQ010000071.1:0-1891 GCA_964623915.1 uncultured Oscillospiraceae bacterium | reverse complement strand
CCTTTTTAGAACTTTTGAAAACCAAGGATATCAATAAAATCTCAGTAAAAGATCTGGCCGACATGGTGGATATGAATAGAGGCACTTTTTATATCCATTATACTGATGTTTATGATTTGCTAGATAGTGTTGAAAATAATTTAGTTAGTGACCTTAGCAATATTACTGAATGGGAAAATTCAAATATTTTTGAAGGATTTGAACGTAACAAATTTACTAAAATCGTGCAAGCGCTTGAATATATCAAAGATAATAAGCAAATTTTTAAAACATTACTTAGTTCAAAAGGAAATATATTGTTCTTAGAAAAAATCAAGAAACTTTTCGAAGAAAAGTTTCTTGATGAAATGTTTATTATCTCACAAGACATAAACAAACAATATTATGAAAATGTAACATTATTTTTTATATCAGGAGCTATAGGTTTAATTCAAGAATGGCTTAAAAATGATACTGCCTTACCACCCATGGAACTTGCTACAGTAATCGAAAATATAATGGTGAAAGGAATTTCATCTTTGGATAATCAATTAAAATAGAATGCGTATTATTTCATTGATTATTCTGTACAGTTCTTTAAGAAAAATTTTATCACGCAGGCTATATAAATGGAACATCAGATACAACTTTTGAGTCCGACAGAATGGTTACGGGCAAGGAATTTGCAAGAATTCTTAGTAAATAATTTCACAAAAACAGTAGTGTTTAATAATTATGATTATGCCGGAATTCCTAATGGTGAAATATTATTTATGGGTGAATATGCGTTTACAAAGTAATATCTTTTTAAAGGCGATTATCAAATTAGATAGTCGCTTTGCCTTTTTTAACAATTTATATTGACAAATATAATTTCATTTGCTAAAATATTATATATAGATTATCTATGTATAAAGAATTGTTATGTATGGAGGTTAATATGAAAATTAACAAAGAGCTTATGAAGGGCAGTACATCTATCCTTATTCTTTCCCTTTTGGACAAAGAGGATATGTATGGTTATCAAATAACACAACAACTTAAAACTACAACGGAGAATGTGTTTGAGCTGAAAGAAGGCACACTTTACCCGATGCTTCACAGCTTGGAAAATGCAGGGGCAATCGAGTCTTTTTGGTTAGTGGCAGACAATGGCAAACGGAGGAAATATTATAAAATTACTAAATCGGGCAAAAAGCTTTTGAAAGATAAAAAAGTGGAATGGCAAACCTATACCAAGGCAGTGAATTCGGTGATTGGAGGTGTTTGCTTTGAATGAAAAAGTGAAAGACTTTTTGGATAATGTATGTGTTCATATAAATTGCAAGGCAGTACATAAGGATATCCGTGAGGAACTGACTGAACATATAAATGATTTAAAGCAAGCTAATATTGAAAACGGAATGAATGAAGAAACAGCACTTGAACTGGCAATTTCAGTAATGGGAAACTCTGATGAAATCGGTACAAAGCTAAATAAACAACATAAACCTCAAACAGAATGGACGTTACTTTTATTAACACTGATTATTATTGCTTTTGGTGGCGTCATTATGTATGTAAGCAGTAACTTTGATGGCTTTAGAGCTGTGAATTTTTCAAAATATATGCTGTATGTAATAGTCGGAATAGTGGTAATGTTAAGCTTATACTTTTTCGATTATACTAAACTAAAAAAATATGCTTTTCCAATGTATATAAGTGCAATGATCTTACTAATTATTACATCTTTTATTGGAGCCTCTGTAAATGGAGCAAAAAGGTGGATTATTATTGGCCCTTTCAGTATATCCTCATCAAGTTTTGCATCAGTGTTATTTATCATCTCTTTTATAGGTTTTTTAGAAAAATACAGAGGAGAAAAAACGTTAGGGATAGCTAAGTTAATCGGAATTGGTTTTATATCCCTTCT
>CAZUVQ010000070.1:0-9662 GCA_964623915.1 uncultured Oscillospiraceae bacterium | reverse complement strand
TCATCCTGTCCTATTGTTCTCGCTCCGTTTTGCCTCATGGACAAGAGTCCCCTTGGTCATATGTAGAATTGTTCTTTCAAGCAGTGCCAAATCAATGTCCGTGTAAGATCTCTGGGGCTCAGGAACACCGCCCTGTCCACCTAACAGACGATTAATCAATTCGTATGAAATCACGGAAGAAAATTCTATCAAAGAGGGACTTCCCATTGGCGAAATATCCATTATTGCCAATATAGCAGGAGTCGGTAATGAATTTATATATTCATAATAAACTTGTTCCTCATACGATACAACCTCAACCTGACAGCTGGTTCTAAGCGTTCCGGATAGATAAGTGGAAAACAATTGTGAAAAATTTTCGTAAATATTATTAAGGATTTTAAAATGTTCTTTAGAAAATTTATTAGCAGTTTTAAAATCATAAACCCTGACTTTATTGCCTTCACCTTTCTCGTTTTCCAAGTATTTTACATTGCCGCTTTCAAGAGATCTCAGTAACTCATCTATCTCATTTTGAGATAATAAATCTGCCAAATTTTATCACACCCATTCAATTATTGAATAACAAATTCATTAAAATATATATCTACTATTGCATCACAATCAAACGTATAATTTAATCTCTCAATAATATCTTTTTTTAATTTTGTCTGATTGTCTTGCCCTACAAGCTCATCAAATGATTTTTCGCTTAAAAAATTGATGATTCCATCTCTTACCAGATAATTATTAGTGCATAAGTATTCATGTTTTTTCTTTTCTTTCATTTTGATAATAATATCTGCTTTAAGAAGGTTTTTGCTGTCTTTTACATTTGTAACAAAATAGTCTCCGGGATCCAATAAATAATACTTTGTTTCGGGATTATTCATATAAGAATACCCAACATAAGCACTGGCAACTGAAACTAAAAAAAACAAAATAATAATAAATGTAACTTTCTTTGCTCCCATTTTGTACTCCATTTCTATCGCAATATATATGTTTACTATTCATTAACTGTTCTTGCGATAACAATATCTACTCTTCTGTTTTTTGTGCGTCCGTAATCCGTATTATTATCTGCTATAGGATGATACTCACCATATCCAACTGCAGACATTTTAATAGGATCAAAATTCCGGCTTTCAATCAAAAACCTCAAAACTTCAACAGCCCGGGCAGTGGATAATTCCCAGTTTGTGGGAAACATGCTTGTATTGATTGCAACATTATCTGTATATAAGTGCAATGGTCTGAGGATTTTCGTTTTGTATAAAGTTAAAAGTCTGGTTTGCATCTGCTTTTCTCAAAAAATCAAATGGTTTTACTTGTATTGATGAAGTAATTTTTTCAATTAGGCTGTAAGCTCTTTCACTGCCGAATGCATCAATCAGTACTTGTTTGGCATAGTCAATACCCCCTTCGGAAACGTATTTTTGCGCTAAGCAAAGCTCGTAAAACTCATCGATTATAGCTTCTTTTGTCTCTGCATCCACTGTCCTTAAATTAGTGATGTCTATAGTAAGTTGTTCAATTTCCTCTTCATACAAATGTTTCATAATCTGAGAGGAATATTCCTTGCCAAGTGCTATTAACAGTATTGATGCTTTTTCACTCCCGCTGATTCTAAAATTAGTAAGCATATTATTGCCTTATCTCCTTCCATCAACCCGCATCTTCTCTTAACCAGTTTCTTAGTAATAGTGCTACGAGCTCAGGATTTTTCTTAACGCTGTTCTCAATGACAGCTCGTTTATCCGATCTTTTGATTTCGAGTCCAAATTCATTGTCTTTTTCATTTTGAGGTATGTTATCAAATATGGCCATATCAGTTATTTCTTCTTTACCTTTCTTTCTCACCCTTCTGATAATTAATATAACAACTGCTGCCAAAATCAATGCACTTACCCCGTAAATTGCAGCCTGATAAATGTTCTTTTGCCTTTGCTCATTCACTTCTTCTGCCTTTTGCGCGCTTTCAAATAATTTGGTTATTTCTTTTTGTGCATTGAATGCCATCTTCTGAACTACTATTTTTTCCTTGTCTACTCCAAGTGCCCCGGCAACAATTTCTTTTACCTTTGTATCGGCATTACTCGGTAAATTATTATCATCAAGCAAAACAGAAACAGAAATATCTTTAATTGTTCCTTCTGCTTTTTTAATTGTCTCGCGAAGCTGGTCTACCTCATAATTAGTTGTTTTGTTTTCTTTTATGTACCGACCGTCATTATCATTAGTTTCAGCATATTGCGGTGCTCCACCGTTAGCATTAAGGCCAACATTCCCGCTCTTTTTACCATTATTCAATTCTTCACTTTCGATGCTTTCGCTGACTGCAATACCAGATTTTTCATCAGTTATAGGGTCAAATTTTAAGCTTTCTGTTGTCTTTATATCAAAATCAAGTGAGACACGCACACCTGCTGATATTTTCCCCACACCGAAAACCGGTTCTAATAATGACTCAACTTGATTTTTCAGTTTACTGCTCATAGCATCTTCAAGCTCAAGCTGTTCCACTGCAATCTCTGCTTGGGTATCGCCTCTTGATTTTAGGCTTCTACCCATACTGTCTATAATAAATACCTCTTCAGCATTTAAACCGGGTATACTTTTTGAAACTAAACCTTCAATTCCTTTAATTTGCTCCTGGCTAAGACTCTCTTTACCCTTTATTTTTAGAATAACAGAAGCCGATGCTTTTTGCTTATCCTCCTTTAATACAAAGGAACTGTTATCGGGAATATTGAGGGTTACAATTGCATTTTCTACAACATCAAGTGTTTTTATCGAATTCTGAAGCCTATCTTGCAATTGAAACTGAAGATATTTTTGTTTTTCAAAATCAGTTGCACCAAAATTTATACTGTTCTGAAACAGGTCATAGTTTAAGCCGCTTTTTGGATATCCTTCAGCTGAAAGCTGCATTCTTAATGAATCTGCCTGCTCCTTCGGAACCAATATTGTATTACCACCTTCGGGCTTTGCATCTACTTGCATTTCCTCAAGTTTTGTTAAAACCTCGCCAGCTTCCTGTGATTCCATATCCTTATATAATATTACATACTGTTTCCTATTAAGTAAAACAGATGCAACTATTATTGCAACTGCCATTACAGCTACTAATATTATTATTGTTGTCCTTCTCTTCTTATCTGTTCCCTCCCAATATGTATTTAAAGGCTTCCAAATTTTATTAAATATTTCCTTCACCATAAACCATCCCCTTTAAATATTACTGAATTCAGAATTTGATTTTTACTCATTAGTTTTTATAATAACCCACAGTTCACAATTGTGGGGACTATAGCATTCGTCATTATAATTTGTATGTTTTATAGAATTTAAAAACAACTGCTTTTCGCAGTCGCCTAAAAAGTATAACTAAATATACATTTTTTATGGCAACTGGCTACCAACCTCATAGGTAAGGCCCTTTAGTTTTGCGTCGCAACCTTTCGACTGCTTTGCCCTTTACATGAATTAATTTAAGCTTAATGTTTTTTGCACATAATCAGTAAGCATATCATCTCGCATATAATTAATCAGGTTATTGATTAGTGTGCATGCTGCAGCAACAGTCAGCGGTGCAGAAGGATTTAAGTTGTTTTTCTCATCTCCTTTTATTATTCCGATTTTTTTCCGCTGCTAAAACAGATGCTTTTGCCCATACTGGAATCTCATCATTATCAAGAAACCGGGTAATACTTAAACTAGTACCTGCAATTGTTTCAAGCCCTAACATACGGACAATTATTAAAATTGCCTGAGCCCTGCTTATTGGGTTATCCGGCGAAAACTCATTTATACCTGTGCCTGTCATAACACCTTTTTTATATAATGAATAAACGAACTGATAACTGTCATCATTTTCATCAATGTCAATAAAAGGCCTTTCTACATATTCCTTTTTCTTTTTTGGTACCGGAAGCTCTGACAACTCCAGTTTAACTGCTTTTGCAATGGCTTCGGCAAATTCTTTTCTTGTCATATTTTCTTCAAGCTTTTTATAATTTATAAGATATTCACCATTCAAAATACCAAGACCTGCCAATTGCCTTACGTTTTCTTCATACCAATGACCTCTTATTGCACTAGTATCTGCAACATTTAATCTTTCCTGTTCGGGCATTACTGAAAAGTTCAGAGTGTCACTATAGTCAACCACAACATCCGAAGCAAAACCTTTTGAATCAAATAACGGCAGCTTAAAACTGTAATCTAAAATACTGTTATTTTCCATCTTACGTAAATAACCTCCTTCGAAGCTTATTGCATCGGGTTTGTTATCTATATATGTAAGCTTATTTGTTGTTGTTTGAGTAATTTTTATGCTCCCGCTTCCACCCCATTGGTCATAAATATCTTTTGATTGGGAAGTCCCAACGACATAAACTTTAATCTCCTGGATTTCTGTAGCTCCCCAATACTGCTCATAACCCAACTGCTGGCTTGTCATATTAATGGTAACCTGTTGACCTTTTCCTGTTTTATATGTCTTTTTACTGTTCCAGTTTCCAGCATAATAGTCACACGCAGGTCGTATATCACTCACCGAACTCAATGAAAATATGCTGCTTGTTGTATCAAGGGTATAAGTAATATCATCAATCTTTATTGTTTCCCTGAGTTTAACACCGGTATCTGATGTTGTTCTCACACATTGATTATCGGTATAGCTAAGGTTTTGACTATAAGAAGATGTTCTTGAAAGCTTGTTTTTTTCTCCGTTTGTAAGAGTGTATTTATATGAAAGCGTCTCAATATCTTTCTTTATGCTTTTGCTGATTGAAACAGTTCCCGAAAAAACAAGTGGTTTCCCCGTAACCAGCACCAGCTCGCTGTAAGGATAAGATTTCGATGTTTTTTTACCTTCTGCTGTTGTCAACCTACCTGATGAGATGCCCAAATCAAAACCGTTGTTGCCTATCTGGGCATGTGCTGTGCACATGGCAAGAGAGAAAGCAGCTACCAAAGCTACTATTCTTTTCAAAAACAATCCCTCCTTAAAAAATTCACAAAATGTCAATTAACTGTAACAACCATTGCTCTTTTCATCATGTCATCACTTTCTATATCAATAAATTCATCAGAATAAAATACTGTAATAGAATCACCGACAGATATATCAGATGCACTTACGGGTTTTCCATTTTTCAGGACAATGGTATTATCATTAATTTTAAGTGAGCAGTTATCCAGTGTTTCAAAGAAATCACCACTTTCATAACTCCACACTCGGTAAAGCGACAATTCTGTAAGCTTACTTCCTTCTTTTATTATGGAACCGACTTTTGCTGTGATAACCTCTGATGCCCTGTTGTCTATGCTGACGACAATAGCTTCTTTGTCTTTTACTACTATATTGGCATAATAACGTGTATTTTCACTTGACCATAAATTTAACTCACGGTTATTGATTATCCCGTCTTTGTCATAAAATATTGTGTTATTTGTTATTTTAAAAGACATGGATTTTTGTGTGTAAAATATTTCATGTTCCCTGTAACCGTATTGTCTTGAGGTTGTGAAAACTATTTTGTTAGCATCAGTCATCTTCTCAATTCTTGCATAATAAATACTTATGTCACCTGTCTGATAATCGTCATCAACAAATACGAAAAGAGCATCGTATTTTGAGTTTGTTTTATTTACCGAAACACTTGCATAATCGGATTCGGAAATATCGTTAATAGCTGCAAGCTTCCCGTCCTTAACTATAATAGTACCTGCGCCGCAAGCTATATCTCTGCTTGATTTTGAAAGATTTAATATTTTTGATGAGGTGTTGATACTTGAAATCTTACCGTTATAAAGTGTAGTATCGTCATCTTCTGAAATTCTCAGAAACTTAACCTTTCCGTCTGATTCCATTCCTTTGTTTACTGCAAGAATAACCTCATTTCCAATGAAATCATTTAATTCAGAAGTAGAAACTGCCGTATTACCGTTATATAATTTTGTACCGGCTTCAACCTTGAGTTCTAAAAGCCCTTTATGCTTTGTATAATCCCAATTTGTAACATCCAATATAAAAACATTTTTCACTGATATTGTCTGGGACAAATTATTATAAGAACTCAGCTCCGCTTTATATATTTCATCAACGTATGAAACGGTTTCTGATACAACCTCTTTTCCGGTTTGCTTGGCAAAAGAGATTTCAGAAACATATCCACCTGTAACCTTTAGAAAAACCATATCATCCGGCTCTATTTCATTTAGCGAAGCATCCTGATTTTTATTCAGAATGACGGCATCAGAAGATATCACAAAATTTCTTAATAGGGATTTATCTGTTTTACCGTTCTCATCATAAAGTGTAATATTTTTTCCGCTTACACCATATACGATGCCGGATGTTATATAACTTTTGTCAGTTACTGTAGTATTGTATTTACGAGTGGTTTTTGCAAAAATTACCTCGTTTTCACCGTTCACATAATATGTAATACCATCGGCTGTCTCAAGTGATGACGTATTTCCGGTTCTGCCGCTTATCAATAAGCAAAACCCTTCTTTTCTGAACTCATCAAGTACAATAACATTATCGCCAACCTCAATTACATTTTTTGAAGGAATTGAGGTAATCGTACTATTATAAACAGTTAAACCAAGTTTTCTTATTATATGTTTTTCAAGGTTTAATAACACCTGAGCCATTTCAGCTCGTGTAATTGAGCCCTTCGGATTCAGTTTGTCCCCTGACCCCATAAATATCCGTTCGCTTATCAGGGCATTGAAATAAGGGCGTATATTTAAATCTATTAAATAAGAATCAGAAAATGCATAAGTAAAGGAATTATCAGACACTGGCTTCATATCAAAAGCCAATGCAATATAAAATGCTATCTCCTGCCTTGTAGCAGGACCTTTTTTATCAAAAGATACCGGATTTGTGCTGAAAGCATCCTTATATTGTTCCTGGGTAATAACCCCATCACTGAGTGCTATACCAATATAGCCATCTGACCAATCACTTGTTTTCTTCAGCTCTTCATTATTATTTTTGTTTTTAGCAATAATTGAAGATTGTTTTTCTGCTTCATTTTCAAGTGATAAAGCTCTGTATATAAATGCAAGCGCCTGTGCCCTTGAAACATAATCGAGAGGTTTAAAAAGACTATTTTCAAAACCCTCAATGATTCCAAAGGCGGACATCTGATATATTGCTTCATTTGCCCAGTACTTTTCTCCCATTGACTCAATATCAGTAAAAGTAATTTCCTGATACTGCTGGGTTCCCGAAAATACATTAACGTATGCAAATACAGGCATTGCCAGAGCATGAAGTGCATAAACAAATAATATAAGGGTTACAGCTATTTGTTTTAATAATTTCGTCATAATACGCTCCATTAAATTTTATCCTAAAATTGCATTCTCATAATTTCGCTGTAAGCATCAATAACCTTATTTCTAATCTGAACAGCTAAAAGCAAAGCCAAATCAGCCTTTTCCGCTGATATCATGGTATTGTGCAGATTTTCAGTATCTCCGGTCAACAAACCCATGTTTTCCGCTTTATCGGCAGCATCAGTTTCAACTGCTTGTTTCAAAATATCCGAAAAGGATTTATTAATGTCAGAAGTTTTTTCTGTTTTTGGTTTTTCGTTTATTGGATTTAGTGTAAACCCATTATCTGAAATTGAATTAATGTTCATAAGTCACCTGCTACTTTCCAATTTCTAAAGACTTGAACGCCATATTTTTTAATGCATTAACAGCAGTGATATTTGCTTCATATGAACGGGTGGCACTCATCATATCTATCATTTCCGTAACGGTATTTATATTTGGCATATAAACATATCCGTTTTCGTCGGAATCGGGATGTGATGGATTATACAAAGGAGTCAGCGGACTGTCATCCTCAACTATGCGAGTTACCTGTACTCCGTTTCCGGCAGCCATAGCACGGTCTAAATATTGTGAAAAAGAATTTTCTTTTTCACCCATTAATACAAATTTTCTCCTGTATGGCTGTCCGTTTGCTGTTCTTGTAGTTTCTGCATTTGCAATATTTTCTGCAATAACATCCATTCTTAGCCTTTGAGCCGTCAGGGCTGAGCCGCTGATATCCATAGAACTTAAAAAACTCATCATTTACCTCCATTTATAGCAACTCTTATTCTTCCGTATTCTTTGCTGATTTTTTGTACTAAAGTATTATAATAAATAGCATTTTTAACCATATTAAGCTCTTCGCCCTCTATGTCAACATTATTACCGTCCATCCTCACAGTAGTATTATTATTTTTCAAAACCTGGGGTTGAAAAGTAGGGGCAGCAGCACCTAAATGCTTGTCCCTTGTTTTTTTCATATTAATATTCTTTGAGTCCATTGCTTTTTTTAGTTCTGATTCAAATTCAACACGGGAGCTTTTAAAATTTGGAGTGTCAATATTAGAAATATTGTTTGATATAACTTGATTCCTGAGCCATGAAGCGTCCAACGCTTTATTCAGAATATCCGAATGAGAAAACAAATTTAACATATTCTAATCCTTTCATCTTAAGTAGCTACAAATTTTATTAACATAATTTTGTGTTTCTTTTGGTAATTTTGAAAGCTGTGCAGGATCATCCAGATTATCAAGGTTTAAACTCATAACTCTGTTAGGACCACAGTTATAAGCGGCTAATGCAAGTTTTACATTCCCCTTAAACCTGTCAATCTGACCTTTAAGATAATGAACCCCCCCATCTATATTCTGATTTGCATCAAATGGGTCTGTAACACCAAGGCCTGCGGCTGTTGCCGGCATCAATTGCATAAGTCCCTGTGCACCTGCACCTGAAACAGCATTTTTATTAAAACCGGATTCAGCTTGTATCACCGCTTTAACCAAACTTTCACTGATACCGTATTTTTGGCACTTTTCTCTGATTATATCGTCAAAGTAAGTATTATTTATTATTGTATTATTAACATTAGATTCTTTGTTATCTGACGAACTTTGCATAGTGCCTTCTAAAGCATTATCAAAGCAAGTTTTAAAATCGGATGTAACTGAACTAAGCTTGGCATTTATTCTGTTATTAATCTCATTTACTTTAGCCTGATAAATTAGATTTACATCAAAAACCATATCAACACCACATCTTTTGTAAAATTAAGTTATAATAATTTATCGTACTAAATTTTAATAACTTGAATATTTTTTTAAATATTCATAATTTGAATAACATTTATACTAAAGGTTCTAAAATAGACACTAAGTTTGTTTACGCTTAAACGCATACCCAATATAAATATACCATAACCCTATAACGATGTCAACGTTTTATAGTATATAAACATATTTTTGTGCATATTTCCTCTATGACTTCTCTGATTCGCTGTATTTCGACATATTATAATGAAATTTTGCACAATCTTTCATTGGATCATTTGTTAATAATTAACAAAAATTAATTAATTTTTATACACTATATCTATGTTAAAATTAATTTGGCTTAAGTTTTCTCACTTAATTTTATAATGTACTATCTTATAACAGTTGTTATTATCAGTAGATTCAGCTTGACAAGATAAAAACAAATGCTATATAATCAACAAAGTAAGGGTTATCATGGATTATGATAATTCCGCCGGCGCGGAGCGCCAGAATGGGGATTAATATGAATATATTTCATTTTTCAGACAAAATAATAAAAATTGCAGAAGAGGCCGA
>CAZUVQ010000069.1:7266-9663 GCA_964623915.1 uncultured Oscillospiraceae bacterium | reverse complement strand
GAGTGAAACTTTTTATTTTTTAAGAAAAGTGTCACCCATCATTGACAATTGTACAGGCTTTTTTGCATTTAATGATATCAAACTCTTGACATATTCACACAGTTATCGTAGAATAATAAGTTAGGTGATAGTATGTTTGAGCTGTATTCTGATTTTAAACCAGCTGGAGACCAACCAAAAGCCATAGAGGCTCTGTCAGGTGGTTTACAAAAGAACGACAGGGAGCAGACGCTTTTGGGTGTAACAGGTTCAGGAAAAACCTACACAATTGCAAATACAATTGCAAAGGTAAACCGTCCTACGCTTGTTCTCGCACACAATAAAATACTTGCAGCCCAGCTTTGCAGCGAATTTAAGGAATTTTTTCCGAAAAGTGCTGTGGAGTTTTTCGTGAGCTATTATGATTATTATCAACCCGAGGCATATATTCCACATACGGACACGTATATTGAAAAAGATGCCCAGATAAATGACGAAATTGACAAGCTGCGTCACAGTGCAACATCCGCTCTTTTTGAGAGAAAGGATGTTATTGTTGTGTCAAGTGTTTCATGTATTTACAGTTTGGGTGACCCTGTGGATTATGCAAATCTTATTCTATCTTTGCGTGTTGGGATGGAAAAGGACAGAGATGATGTAATTCGTTCCCTTGTTGAAGTTCAGTACGAAAGAAATGACATAAATTTTATCCGTGGAAAATTCAGGGTGCGTGGTGACGTAGTTGAAGTTTTCCCCTCTAACTCCGATAAATCGGCTATCCGTATTGAGTTTTTCGGAGATGAAATCGAAAAAATCTGTGAGGTAGAAGTATTAACAGGCGAAATTTTAGGTTATAGAAATCATATTGCCATATATCCTGCATCACATTACGTTACAACAACTGAAAAAATGGGACGTGCCATAAAGGGGATAAGGGATGAGCTTGCAGAAAGGGTAAAATGGTATGAGGAAAACAACAAGCTTTTAGAAATGCAGAGAATCGTAAGCCGAACAAACTATGATATAGAAATGATGGAGGAAATAGGTTTTTGCAAAGGCATTGAAAACTACTCCAGATATATAAATGAAAGACCGGCAGGCAGTGCACCTTTTACGCTGATGGATTACTTTCCTGATGATTATCTGTTAGTTGTTGATGAAAGCCATGTTACAATTCCGCAGGTTCGTGCCATGTATGCGGGTGATAAGGCGAGGAAACAAAGCCTTATTGATTACGGCTTTCGTCTTCCTTCAGCATATGACAACAGGCCGTTGACTTTTGATGAATTTAATGGGAGAATTAATCAGGTAATATATGTAAGTGCAACACCCTCTGAATATGAAAGAAACCGTTCAACACAGATAGTTGAACAGGTTATCCGCCCAACGGGGCTTGTTGATCCAGAAATTATTGTGCGTCCTGTAAAAGGTCAGATAGATGACCTTCTTTCCGAAATATACACACGTGCCGACAAAAAAGAAAGAGTCCTTGTCACAACGTTAACGAGAAAAATGGCAGAGGACTTGACAGAATACCTTCAGGAAATGGGTGTTAAGGTCAAATATATGCACTTTGGTATTGACACTATGGAGCGCATGGAAATTATTAGAGATTTAAGGCTCGGAGTTTTTGATGTTCTTGTTGGAATAAATCTTTTGCGTGAAGGGCTTGATTTACCGGAGGTTTCACTTGTTGCCATACTTGATGCAGACAAGGAAGGTTTCCTCCGAAGCGAGACCGCGCTTATTCAAACCATTGGACGTGCCGCAAGGAATTCGCAAGGGAAGGTAATAATGTATGCTGATACGGTGACGGGCAGTATGAAGAGAGCCATAGATGAAACAAACCGCCGCCGTGCAATACAGACTAACTACAATGAAGAGCACGGTATCATTCCCAAAACAATAACAAAGGCAGTTCACGATGTAATTGAGGCAACAATTCACGAGGAAATCAAAAATAATAATGAAATAAATAAGGAAGAGCTTGTGGCAAGGCTTAAGGATGAAATGCAGCGAGCATCTTCCGAGCTGCGTTTTGAAGACGCCGCAAAACTTCGTGACAAAATTAAGAGATTGGTTGAAGAAATATGAAAAATAAAATCGTTATAAAAGGTGCCAGAGAAAACAATTTAAAAAACATTGATATTGAGATACCAAGAGATGAATTGATTGTATTCACAGGTTTATCCGGTTCAGGAAAAACCTCTTTGGCTTTTGACACAATATATGCAGAAGGGCAGAGGAGATATGTAGAAAGCCTCTCCGCTTATGCAAGGCAGTTTTTAGGTCAGATGGAAAAGCCCGATGTGGATTATATAGGGGGGCTGTCTCCTGCCATATCTATTGACCAGAAAACAACTGTAAAAAATCCACGCTCAACAGCATCACCATTAACAACTATTGAGTCTTCCTGAT
>CAZUVQ010000069.1:0-7256 GCA_964623915.1 uncultured Oscillospiraceae bacterium | reverse complement strand
ACAGTTACTGAAATTCATGATTACTTAAGGCTTCTTTACGCACGTATCGGAATACCCCATTGCCATATATGCGGAAAAGAAATCAAAAAACAATCAATAGACCAGATTACTGACAGTATTTTGTCGTTCCCGTCAGGAGAAAAAATTCAGATATTATCCCCTGTTATCCGTTCAAAAAAGGGAGAGCATCAAAAAACAATAGACAATGCAAAAAGAAATGGGTATGTAAGAGTTAGGGTTGACGGTGAGATTCGTGACCTTTCAGAGCAAATAAAGCTTGAAAAAACCAAAAAACATACGATTGAAATTGTTGTGGACAGGCTTATTATTAAAGAAGGCATTAGTCTTCGCCTTACAGATTCACTTGAAATTGCTTTAAAAATGGGAGACGGGCTTGTCACTATTTTAAAGGGTGACGGTTCGGAAGTAACATATTCTGAAAACTATGCATGCCATGATTGTGGAATTAATATAGAAGAGCTGTCGCCACGTTCTTTTTCCTTTAACAGTCCTTTCGGTGCTTGCCCTACCTGCGGCGGTTTGGGCACATTGATGAAGGTAGACCCGAGAAGGATAATATCAAAGCCTGATTTATCAATAAATGAAGGTGGAATACACGCCACAGGCTGGAATTTTACTGACAAGGAATATTCTATCGCAAAAATGCAAATAACAGGTCTCGCCGAATATTTTGGGTTCAGTCTTGATACACCTGTAAAAGACCTTGATTCACGTATAATCGATAAAATATTATACGGTACAGGCTCGGAAAGAATTAAGATGAATTACCAAAGAGAATACGGCAGCGGCACATACAGCTCGCCTTTTGAAGGTATTATAAGCAACCTTGAGAGAAGATATAAGGAAACATCGTCGGATTGGTCCAGAAGAGACATTGAGGCCTATATGTCAAATGACGGTTGCCCCGATTGCAAAGGTGCAAGATTAAGGCCTGAAATTCTGGCTGTAACTGTGGGCGATTTAAATATTAATGAACTATCCCGTTTATCTGTTCAGAAGCTTGTTGATTTTTTTGATAATCTAAGGCTTTCTGAAAAGGATACTGTTATTTCCAAACAGATTTTTAAGGAAATTGAAGCAAGGCTTGGTTTCTTAAAGAACGTTGGTCTTGATTATCTTACACTTTCACGTAATGCAGGTACACTTTCAGGTGGAGAAGCTCAGCGAATCCGTCTTGCAACTCAGATAGGAAGCGGTCTTGTCGGTGTTTTGTATATACTTGACGAGCCGAGCATAGGGCTGCACCAGAGAGATAACGAGAAGCTTCTTAAAACACTGAAAAACCTTCGTGACCTTGGGAATACCCTCATAGTTGTTGAGCATGATGAGGAAACAATCCTTGAGGCTGATTATGTTGTTGACATAGGGCCGGGTGCAGGAATACACGGAGGAAAAGTTGTTGCGGCAGGTACACCTTTGGAAATTATGGAAAACAAAGAAAGCATAACAGGGCAGTATTTGTCGGGTGCCAAAAAAATACCCATACCGCTAGTAAGGCGTGATGGGAGTGGAAAATTTCTTAAAATCATTGGGGCACAAGAAAACAATCTTAAAAATATTGACGTTTCAATTCCTTTGGGTGAAATGGTTGCCATAACGGGTGTATCAGGCTCCGGAAAATCGTCTCTTATAAATGAAATATTATACAAATCCCTTGCCTCAACGCTTTACCGAGCAAGGACAATGCCAGGTAAACACACTCGCATTGAAGGGCTTGAAGAAATTGACAAGGTTATAGCTATAAATCAAAGCCCGATTGGCAGAACGCCGCGTTCAAACCCTGCAACATATACCGGGGTATTTACTGATATACGTGAGCTTTTTGCATCATCAAATGAAGCAAAGGTAAGAGGATATAAATCAAACCGTTTCAGCTTTAATGTAAAAGGCGGCAGATGTGAGGCATGTACAGGTGACGGTATTATTAAGATTGAAATGCATTTTCTTGCCGATATTTATGTTCCGTGTGAGGTATGTAGCGGAAAAAGGTATAATCGAGAAACACTTGAAGTGACCTACAAAGGTAAAAACATTTCAGAAGTTTTGGATATGACTATACTTGAGGGGCTTGAATTTTTTGAAAATATACCAAAAATCCAGCGAAAGCTACAAACACTTTGCGATGTAGGCCTTGGATATATAAAGATAGGTCATCCTTCGACACTTCTTTCGGGAGGTGAAGCACAGCGTGTTAAATTGGCAACAGAGCTATCAAAACGCTCAACAGGAAGAACTGTATATATTCTTGACGAACCTACGACAGGGCTTCATACAGCTGATGTTCACAGCCTTATTGAAGTGCTGCAAAGATTGACAGAGGGCGGAAATACGGTTATAATAATTGAACATAATCTTGACGTTATTAAGACGGTTGATTACGTTATTGATTTGGGACCTGAAGGAGGAGACAGAGGAGGTCTTCTTATCGCTGAAGGAACGCCTGAGGAAGTTGCAAAAAATGAAAATTCATACACGGGAAGATATCTCAAAAGAATACTTTTCTAAAATAGGTGTACTGTACAAAAAAAGTTTTGTTTCTTATTATTAACTTTAAGTATATTTTAAAACTTTTTTAAAAAAAATGTTGACTTAATGATTAATTTTTGATATGCTATAATATATTATAATAATACATTCGGAGGAAAGATTAATGATATCTAAGGATGTGGCAGTTAAAAACCAAGTTGGCTTGCATGCGAGACCAGCGACATTTTTCATCCAGAAAGCAAACGAGTTCAAAGCATCAATCTGGGTTGAAAAGGAAGAAAGAAAAGTTAATGCAAAAAGCCTTTTAGGTGTTTTGTCTTTGGGTATCACTAAGGGTACTACTATAAATATTATTGCTGACGGTTCTGATGAAGAAGCTGCTATTGAGAGCCTTACCCAGCTTATAACAACCGGCTTTAACGATAATATGTGATTTTGATTAATAAAATGCAGGCTATGCCTGCATTTTTTGATTTATTAGGAAATTATACAAATTTTGTATAGAGGCACAATTATCAGTCGGCAGTGATAATACCGTGGAATTGGTGCGGACGGGGTACGCTTTTTTAATTTGGAGGTGAAAATATTTGACTATACCGGAAAAACTAAACAGGCTTCCGTCTTCACCCGGTGTTTATATTATGCGGGATAAATCAGGAACAATAATATATATCGGTAAGGCAAAAAACTTAAAAAACCGTGTCAGACAGTATTTTCATGAAAGCGCAAACCATACGCCCAAAGTGATTGCCATGGTTTTGAATATTGCCGATTTTGAATATATTGTCGTTGATAATGAATATGAGGCGCTTTGCCTTGAAAGCAATTTAATTAAGCAAAATAAGCCAAAATATAATATACTTTTAAAGGATGATAAACATTATCCCTATCTTAAGGTTACTATTAAAAATGAATTTCCGCAACTCAAAATAGTCAGAAAAATTGAAAATGACGGTGCGAGATATTTCGGTCCTTATCCTGGGAAGGGAACAGTGAAGAATACTGTTGATGCTGTCAGAAGAATTTTTAAAATTCAGCATTGTAAAAAGAGGTTTCCCCGCGATATAGGTAAGGAGAGGCCATGCCTTTACCATACAATGGGCAGATGTATGGCACCGTGTTCAGGCAAAATTGATCAAGCTGAATACAAAAGGCAATTCGATGAAATATGTGATTTTCTTGAAGGCGACCATGCAAAGCTCATAAAAAAAATAGAGGATGAAATGTATCTTGCCGCTGAAAAGCTTGAGTTTGAAAAGGCCGCATCTTTTCGGAACAGATTGGAAGGAATCAAAAAGCTTGATGAGTCACAAAAAGTTATAAGTGAAAAAGGAAGGGACATAGATGTTATTGCAATAGCTGAAGATGATAATATTGCTGCAATAAGAATATTTTTTGTTCGTGGCGGAAAAATGACAGGTGATGACACTTACCGTGAAAAAAATGCAGTGTATCTTGAAAAAGAAAACCTTACAGAAGATTTTCTTCATTCATATTATGATGGCGATACACTTATACCTGATATAGTAATTTGCGGTATAGCCAAGGAGTCGGCAGAAAGTTTTTCCCGTTGGTTATCTGAAAAAAAAGGTAAAAATGTTGTTTGCCGAAACCCGGAACGAGGAGAACTTCGAGCACTTTATGAAATGGCACAAAAAAATGCATCAATTTCACTCTCACAGTATAAAATTGATATACTGACAAAAAACAATAAAGAAAAAGCGCTTTCAGAGCTTTCTGATGTTCTTTGTCTGTCGGAAAAACCGATGCGCATTGAGGCTTATGATATTTCAAATACATCCGGCACAGGAAATGTTGGTTCAATGGTGGTCTTTACGGACGGGAAACCCGATAAGAATGAATATAAAAGATTTAAAATAAAATATATAGTCGGTTCAAATGACTATGATTGTATGCGTGAAGTCCTCTCAAGAAGATTTTTAAGATATCATGATAAGGATGTGAGTTTTTCAAAGCTTCCCGATATGATATTGATTGACGGGGGAACAGGTCACCTGTCAGCAGCTTTGGAAGCTTTAAAAAATCTTGCAATTGATGTGCCGGTATTTGGAATGGTAAAGGATGACCGTCACAGAACACGAGGGCTTGTAGGTGAAAGCGGTGAGGTATCGTTGAGTATTGAAAGCAGTGCCATGAGGTTAATAGCGCATATACAAGATGAAGCGCACCGCTTTGCAATCACATATCATAAAGAGCTTCGGGGGAAAAAAACATTTGAAAGCTCTCTTGACGGTATTTCAGGTGTAGGTGAAAAACGTAAAAAAGCACTTATGAAACACTTTAAATCTATTAATAAAATTAAGGCAGCAACAACCGATGAACTGGAAGAAGTAGATGACATTAACAATAAAACAGCAATGAATATATATGAATATTTTAAGAATAATTAAAAAAGTCCTTTACAAACAGTACTTTTTATAGTAACGTATATAGGTGACTTATGGAGTCGTTGGCTATATTTACATGAACGGAGGTTATAATGGCTAAAAATTTAGTAATAGTAGAATCCCCTTCAAAAGCAAAAACCATTAAAGGCTATCTTGGTAAAAGTTTTGAGGTTGTTGCTTCTAACGGACATATTCGTGATTTGCCTAAAAGTCAGTTAGGGGTAGACGTCGATAATAATTTTGAACCTAAATATATTACAATCAGAGGAAAGGGAGACCTTTTGGCAAAGCTTAAAAAGGAAGCAAAAAGCGCAGACAGAGTCTTACTTGCCACTGACCCTGACCGTGAGGGAGAGGCTATTTCATGGCATCTTGCAAAATCGCTTGACATTGATGTGAATTCGGATTGTAGGATTTCTTTTAACGAAATTACAAAATCCGCAGTTACCGCTGCTGTAAAACAGCCGAGAAAAATAGATTTAGATCTTGTAGAAGCTCAACAGGCAAGACGAGTTCTTGACCGTATTGTAGGCTATAAGTTAAGCCCACTTTTATGGAAAAAGGTGAAAAAGGGGCTTTCCGCAGGGCGTGTTCAGTCAACAGCAACAAAACTGCTGGTTGACAGGGAAAGAGAAATAAACAGCTTTGTTCCCGAGGAATACTGGAGCCTTTTAGTGCACCTTACAGACTATGACAGTAAAAATCCATTTGATGCTCGCTTTTATGGGTTAAATGGAAAGAAAACGGCCATACCAAACGAAGAAAAAATGAATGAAATTCTTTCGCTTTTGGACAAAGCTGAATATTCTGTTTTAAATGTTAAATACGGTGAAAAGAAAAAGAACCCGATGCCGCCGTTTATTACAAGCACACTTCAGCAGGAAGCCTCTAAAAAATTAGGCTTTACTGCAAAAAGGACGATGGTTGCCGCACAGATGCTTTATGAAGGCGTTAAAGTGCCCACGCACGGTGTAACGGGGCTTATAACATATATGAGGACGGATTCTCTGCGTATTGCCACAGAGGCAATTAATGAGGCTCGTGATTATATAATAAAAAAGTACGGAAAAGAATATACCCCAGAGTCGCCGAGGGTATATAAAAGCCGCAAAAGCGCACAGGATGCACATGAAGCAATACGGCCGACAAAGCCGGAAATTTCGCCTGATATGATCAAAAGTGCCGTAACCCCTGATTTATATAAAACATACAAACTAATCTGGGAACGCTTTATGGCAAGCCAGATGTCAAGTTCATTGTATGATACAGTTAATGCCGATATCAATGCAAATACATGTACATTTAAAGCGTCAGGCTCTAAAGTAAAATTCAAGGGATTTGAAACATTATATGCCGACGATAAGAGCGATGATGACGTCAAGTCAATTCCGCATCTTTCCGAAGGTAATATTCTAAAACTCAAAAAGCTTTCACATGAACAGCATTTTACTGAACCGCCTTCAAGATATACAGAAGCCGCTTTAATAAAGGCTCTTGAGGAAAAGGGGATAGGGCGTCCATCAACATATGCTCCGATTATCACAACCATTATGGCAAGAGGTTATGTTGTCAGAGAAAAAAAGCTGCTCAAGCCCACAGAGCTTGGCATAATAACAACTGACCTTATGGCGGAATATTTCGGTGATATTGTAGATGTTGAATTTACTGCGGGACTTGAGGAAAAGCTTGACGAGATTGAAGAGGGTAAACAGCAACGTACACAGACCTTAAAGGAATTTTACACCCCATTTATTAAAACACTTGAACATGCGGAAAATGCAATCGGTAAAATCGAGATAAAAGATGAAGAATCTGACGTAATTTGTGATAAATGCGGAAGAACAATGGTGTTTAAGCTTGGCAGATTCGGCAAATTTTTGGCATGCCCCGGTTTCCCTGATTGCAGAAACACAAAGGCAATAGTAAAGGAAGTCGGAGTAGCGTGTCCGAGATGCGGCAGCATGATAGTGGAAAGAAAATCGCAGAAGGGTAAAAAATATTACTCCTGTGAAAAGGGCAAGGAGTGCGGTTTTGTGCTTTTTGACAAGCCGGTTGACAAAAAGTGTGAAAAATGCGGTAGTATTATGGTTGAGAAGTATTATAAGAATACTAAAAAACTTGTATGCTCAAATCAAGAATGTAAATAATAGTGTTCAGCCATTGCTATTGCTTTGGCTGAATTTTAATGTAATGCCTACTGAACAAATGGTTTTGCGAAGCCATTTCTATGAAACCTTCAATTTCATAGCGAAAAATAGCGCTTTAACGCTGTTTTTCGGTTCACGGCATTGATTGACTTCCTGTTTATTTCTGCTATCGGGCGACGATAGCAGAAATAAA
>CAZUVQ010000068.1:0-9918 GCA_964623915.1 uncultured Oscillospiraceae bacterium | reverse complement strand
TAAGCCGAGTTCTGTCTTGAACAATCATCTATCTAGGCTGCAGATTGCTCTGCCGCTCAAGCCACCAACCCGGGAGATCGCCGGGCCGACTTAATTCTCCCCTTTATGGTGTTGCTCCGAATGGGGTTTACACGGCCGATATGTCTCCATATCGCCGGTGAGCTCTTACCTCACCTTTCCACCCTTACCCCTTGTGGGGCGGTAATTTTCTGTTGCACTATCCCTAAAGTCACCTTCGCCGGACGTTATCCGGCATTCTTGCCCTGTGGAGCTCGGACTTTCCTCAGAAGCGTATGCTTCCGCGATTGTTCGGCTTACTCGCTTAAATAGTGTAGCACAAAATCGGAAAATCGTCAAGTAGTATTACATGGAATTAAACACATTTGTATTAGATTCGGTTAAATGGAGCTCTATATTATCACCAAGTGCATCTTTTATTATGTTTTCAAAAATCTCGGTTGCCAGAATTTCACTTTCGAAGTGACCGACTTCGATTATATGCATTGCGTTATCCTCTGCCTCTCTGGCACCGTTATATTTTATATCTCCTGTTATGTATACATCAGAGGATAACTTGATTGCATCCTCAAGAAGGCTTCCGCCCCCGCCTGAACATACGGCTACACGGCTTACTTTGCTTTCGGCAGAGCCTGAAAAACGTATATAAGGCATTGAAAAAATTATCTTCAGTTTTTCGCAAAGCTGTGATATCGTCATTTCTCCGGGCAGTTCGCCAACTCTGCCAAGCCCCGTATCATCTCTCCCTTGTAAAGGCGTGCAATTTTCAAGCCCCAGCAGTTCAGTAATCATATCATTGATGCCGCCTGATGCGCTGTCAAGATTTGTATGTGCGCTGTAAACGGAAATTTTGTTTTCTATTAAATATAACAGCAACCTTCCTTCAGGTGTGTCAGCCGTAATTTGTTTTATTGATTTTAAAATTACGGGGTGATGGCTTATTATAAGGTTTGCCCCTTTATTGACGGCTTCTCTTGCAACATTTATATCAACATCCAAGGTCAGCAGACATGATGTGACATCACGGTTTTCGTCTCCTACAAGAAGACCAACATTATCAAATTCCTCTGCAAGATAGGTTGGTGCAAAGCTTTCTATTGCTCTTTTTATATCAGATACTTTCATGGTAAACACTTCCTTGTTCAGCTATTTAAAATATCGCTAATAAGGCGATTGCTTTTTTCCTTCATTGTGTCAAAATCCATAGATGAAATATAATAGCTTTCAATAATTCTGTGGGCGGCTTTTGCTTCAGTCAAGGCATATATTGCCTGATTTAAAAGTGTTCCCACTGTTGTCCACGCCTCATCAGTCTTTTCGGGAATTTCCTTCATGTATTCATCAAGATCTATTACCTCACTGCCCTGAAAATGATGATAATGGTTATATGTTGTGAAAGCAACCTTCAGGTCTTTAATTATAACATGCTCAGTTTTATAGGCCGGAAACATGGGGCAAAAAAATGCTTCAACTAAGAACCCACGTTCTGCAGCTGTTTCTGCTATTTTTTTAAGCAATATATGAGCACCGTAATGTCCCTTTACCGTGACAGTACATAGACCTTTGAAAATTGTATCAAGATAATTTACAAAACCGTCAGGACAGATGGCAGAAGCAAAAAGACGGCGGATTTTTGTTTGTTTTGGCATAAGAATATCGGGGATATATTTTGATATTGCACGAAATGATTCAAGCTCAATCCCTCTCTCAAGCATACTGCGGCGATAAATTTCATTAATGTCCGCAAGCACATAAGCAGCGGCACTTAAATAGTTGTACGTCTTTCCGAATGCATTGCGTTTTAAAGTTGTTAGTTCAAATATTTCGCTTGAGTTTTTATGTAGTTTATCGCTGTTGATAAATTCAGCGGCATTGAATATTTCGCCGTTTATACCGGGAAACTGCGGGTCACAGTTATGTGGCGGTGTTGCATCAACTACTGCTGATTTTAAATCGGGAATAAAAACCCCATCTATGGAGTCGGAGTCAGAGGAGCAATGAAAAAGCTCAACGTCATATCCTTCTTCTGCCGCTTTATCGGCAAGAGTTTTCATAAGCGTTGATTTCCCCGTTCCGGGACCTCCCTTGATGTAAACCTTTTTTTTACATTCCTTGTCAGGAGCAATTCGGTCAAACCTTGAAAAAAAGCCTTTTGGGGAATTAACACCTGCGAATAAATGCCTTATCATAAAACCAACTCCTTAAAATACTTCTATACATAATATTGAGGTTTTATGATTTTGGTGTATGTCCTTATATAATTAGCTCACGGAGTCTTTCCTCTGTTACATTATAAATACTGTTACAGAAGTGGCATGTCAGCTCTGCACCATGCTGTGTATTTATCATATCTTCAATTTCAGCTCTGCCAAGGCTGATAAGTGCCTTTTCAATGCGTTCAACACTGCAATCACACTTATATTGTGTCTGGCTTTTTTCAAAAGTATATGAGTCGAACGAAGAAAGTGCAAATGATAATATATCTTCAGGCAAGGCACCTTCATCTATAAGTTTTGTAATTGGAGGGAGTTCATTTGCAATCTTTTCAAGAGAGGATATCTGCTCATCTGTTGCTGCGGGCATCACTTGAATAATCAACCCTCCTGCGGCTTTTACCGAATAGTCAACATCAACTAATACGCCTAAAGCAACGATGGAAGGGATTTGCTCACTTTGAGCAAAATATAAAGCAAGGTCATCACCAACCTCACCTGTGGCAAGTGCAACTTGCCCCGAATAAGGCTCTTTAAGACCAAGGTCACGGATAATTCCCAAAAAGCCGTTTCTGCCAATAGCACCGCCCACATCAAGCTTGCCCTTTGAGTTTTTGGAAAGGTCAACCAAAGGATTACTAATAAAACCCTTTACATTTGCGTTGCTGTCAGATATTGCCACGACCCTGCCGGCAGGACCCCCACCGTCCATCTGAATTGTTAGGCTGTCACGTTCACCCTTCATGGTGCAGCCTAAAAGGGATGCAGCAGTCAACAACCTTCCCAAAGCGGCGGTTGCTGTTGGTGTTGTATTATGAATCTGACGTGCCTGCTCGGCGGTTTGTGTAGTAACCGCTGCCAGTGCGCGAACTGCTCCGTCTCCTGTAATTGCTCTTAAAATATAATCGCCCATTTTAACGCTCCTAAGAAAATATTATCAATAGTAAATTTGTTTCAAACATTGATTTTGCAAGTGTGCTGTCTGAAAGCAACGGGGGTAACTGATATGAAGTGAAATAAGCCCATACACCAAATAGTGCATATACCAGAGCTAAACCGATAAGCCCGCCCCATAATAGACCGCACAGAGAGTTTACGAAATTTAATACGGGAAGTTTTGCCACAGATGAAATGGCATTTGTAAAAATCCTCAGTATAAGAATAATTACAATAAAAAGCACTATGGAGAGGACAATAGATAACAAAGAGGTAATAACAGACTCTGTAATTACTCCTGCACCCTTATTTACAGCATCTCCCGCCAAAGTATTAATAATTCCCAAATTTTCCGTTTTTATGCTTTGGGCAACCCTGTCATTTACGGCTTTATATATATTGTCGTAAAATGATGCTTTTTTTATAACGTCTATTGCAGGTTGCCTAAATACACAGGTCAGAATTATGGCAAGAACTGTAGAGATAAGACCCATTACACACTTTATCAATCCTTTTTTCTTACATGAGAAAGCAACAAGTGCTATCAGCGCGAGCAAAATAATATCAACTATCATATCTTCCTCCTATTTGGAATTATAAATATTGACGCTTGAACCATTAACAAGCATCAGCTTTTTTCCGTCACCAAAAATCAAGCCTTCCCTGACCTCATTTTCAAAGGTAAGATTACCGTAAAGGTGACAGCTATCACTTAATATATATGCACCATCCTCGGAATTTACTAAAACTTTATTGCTGTCTGCATCAAGAAATGAAATTTCATCGGCAATTTCATAAGAACCGCGCAATTTCCCCTGAAAACCATAAACCTCAAGTACAGAGCCTGTGTAATAACCGTCTATTGAGCTTTTTGTAAGACCGAGAGCAATATAGCTGTCTCCTACGGCATATTCCTGTAGGCCCCTCCCGTTGTAATCAATCTCGAATATTTTTCTTCCACTTTTATTATAAGAATAAGTACCCTTATCTCCAATAGCAATCACATTACTGCCGCGGCACTCAATGGCGGCAATAAGATTGTTACTGCCGATGTCTAAAACTTTTGGTTCTGTTTCGTCAAATGAAAAATAAAGCAATTTATACATATCGGTAGTATTGTCCGAATCAAGAACAGATACAAACATACTACGACAGTTGTTGTCACACATTGAATCAATAATGTAATAATTTGCTGAGTGCCATATATATACCTCTTCGCCGGAAGGGCTTATAACTGCAATACGAGATTTATATCCGCGCTCTTTTGATACAACTGTGAAATACCCTGATTTATTAACCTTTGCTGATGTTATTTCATATGGTGATTTATAACGGAAAATTTCTTTTCCTGAAAAAACAAGAACACACTCAGTGCCGTCCACATCAGTGAAAAGCGAATAGGCACCTGCACATGACAGCATTGGGTTATTGATGGAATGTGAATACTTCCATAATATATTACCGTTTTTATTTATACAGGTGAGCCCATCCTGACCACAGGCAATAATTCCTTCTGTGGTTTTTCCGAATATATATGTGGACTCCTCAAGGCTCATTATGGAAGTATTATCAAGGTAAAGAATTTTTGAATAGGCACTGTGGACAAGATTTATGTAAACAAGAGCAGCCGTTGCAATGAAAAGCACTGCAAGAACAAGAATGATTTGTTTACTGTTTTTTCTTTTTATATTTATTACCTTACCCATGTTTTTCTCCCCATTCGTGTTTAATAAAAAACCTCTTTAAGCATAAGTCCTTCCGGTGGAGCTGTTACTCCGGCAAGAACACGGTTTTTGGAACTGATTATCCGGGGTACATTACCCGGTTCAATTTTTCCGTTTCCGCAATATACAAGAGTTCCTACAATAATTCTGACCATATTGTACAAAAAACCATCGGCCGTAATATCGATTGTTATTATATCATCTTCATTATATAAATTAAGCTCAAAAACTGTTCTAACAGTGGATTTAACAGGTGAACCCTCAGCCATGAATGCTGAAAAATCATGTTTTCCCAACACAAATTTTGCACCACTTTGCATTTTCTCATAATCCAGCTTAACGGGATAAAACCAGGCAAATTTGCGTAAAAAAACATCAGAAACAGGTTTGTTTATTATTTTATATGAATATGTTTTCTTTTTAGCCGAAAATCTTGCATGAAAATCAGAAGGAACATATTTTGCACTTTTAACCCTTATATCGTTATTTAAATAAGCATTAATTGCAAGAGGCAGCCTTGCCACCGGAATTTTTGTATCTGAAAAAAAGTTTGCCACATAGCCTTTTGCATGAACGCCGGCATCAGTTCTCCCACAGCCGGTAACAGTTACCGCTTCACCTGTTATTTTATTAATTGCCGTTTCAAGGCATTCTTGTATTGTTACAGCATTTTTTTGGTGTTGATACCCATGATAGGCAGTCCCGTCATACATAAGATCTATGCGGATGTTTTGTTTATCCAAAGCACACAGCTCCTCACAAAATTTTCGTCCCGATAATAAGAGCAAGCAGTATGGGAATTACGCAAAGTGCAATTATGTCTTCACGTGTTATTTTAAGCTGACGAAGCCTTGTTCTACCCTCTCCGCCATGGTAACAGCGACATTCCATTGCAGTTGCAAGCTCATCCGCCCTTCTGAAAGCACTGACAAAAAGAGGGATAAGCAAAGGAGTCATCGCCTTTGCACGTCTTAAAATGTTTCCGCTTTCAAAATCTGCGCCTCTCGAGGACTGTGCTTTCATTATTTTGTCAGTTTCCTCTAAGATTGTTGGAATAAATCTTATGGCTATTGTCATCATCATAGCAATTGCATGTGCAGGCACACCAATTTTTGAAAATGGTGATAAAAGCCTTTCAATCCCGTCTGTTAGCATAATGGGGGATGTGGTAAAGGTTAAAAGTGAAGTTCCCATAACAAGAAGAACAAGCCTTAGTACCATATAAAAAGCGAAAAGCACACCTTCATAAGTAGCTTTCAGAGGTCCGATTTTAAAAAGCACTGTTTCGCCTGTCATAAATACGTTAATTACAGAAGTAAAAAGCAATAAAAACAAAATAGGGCGAAGGCCTTTAATTATAAATCTTATTTTTATTTTTGATTTTAATATTATAATAGCAGTAAACACAATATAAACTGCAAATCCGGCAAAATCAGTAACAAAGAAAAGAAGAATTATATAAAAAATAGTCCAAATTATTTTTATTCGTGGATCCATTCTGTGTATAATTGATGAGCCGGGATAATACTGTCCGAGGGTGATATCCTTAAGCATTGAGTTTACCCCCTCTTTTTTTCATAATAACGTCAAAAGCCTTTTCAACAGTGAAAATATTCTTATCTATATCAAAGCCCTTCTCACGAAGCGAATTCATAACAAGGCTTATCTGCGGAACACAAAGACCCATTTTTATTAGCTCCTGTGAGCGTGAAAAAACATCTCCTACGCTGCCACAAAATGCCGGAGTTCCATGATTCATAACAATAACATCTTCTGCTACCTTTGCAACATCCTCCATACTGTGAGAAACCAACACAACAGTAGTTTTTCGTTCATTGTGAAGTTTTTTAATTTCATTTAAAATGTCATCACGACCCAAAGGGTCAAGCCCGGCAGTTGGTTCATCAAGAATTAGCGTACCGGGTTCCATTGCAATTGTGCCTGCAATAGCAACACGCCTTTTCTGTCCTCCCGAAAGCTCAAAGGGGGAGACAGAATATAGTTCTTTTCCTATCCCTACAAGCGTTAATGCGCTTTCAACACGATTTTTAATTTCAGATTCCGAAAAACCTAAATTTTTTGGACCGAATGCAACATCATCAAACACTGTTTCCTCGAAAAGCTGATATTCGGGATACTGAAAAACAAGCCCGATTTTTCTTGCGATATCACGGGTTTTCATGGATTTTTCAGTAACGGAAACGCCGTCTATTAATATGTATCCTTGTGTTGGCTTTAAAAGCCCCATCATAAGCTGAACGAGAGTAGTTTTTCCTGAGCCCGTATGACCGATAAGACCGTAAAATTTTCCGTTTTCAATTGTTAATGAAACATCTTTAACGGCAGTTGCCTCAAAAGGACTGTCGGGTGAATACGTGTAACTTACATTTTTAAGTTCAATCATTTTTTTATCCTTACGGTTAAATTATTTTTGAGAAAGAAGAGTGGATAGCTCGTTGATACAATCCTCAGTATTAATAACTCTGTCGTTTACAGGTAATCCTGCTTTTTTAAGCTGATACATTAGCTCTGTAACCTGGGGGACATCAAGCCCGTAGCTCTTAAGTTTATCACGTTTGGTAAATATATTTGCAGGAATATCGTCCATACAGATTTTCCCTTCAGTCATAACAATAACACGGTCAGCCATTGCAGCCTCATCCATATAATGAGTAATAAGGATAATAGTAATTCCCGATTCTTTATTAAGGCGGCTTATGGTAGTAAGAACCTCGCGCCTTCCCGATGGGTCAAGCATTGCGGTAGGCTCATCAAGAACAATACAGGATGGTTTCATGGCAAGTATTCCGGCAATGGCAACCCTTTGCTTCTGACCGCCTGAAAGATTGTGAGGTGCGCTTTTAGAAAAATCAGTCATATCAACTGCCGCAAGGGATTCATCAACCCTTCTGCGGATTTCATTTGGCTGTATCCCTAAATTTTCAGGTCCGAATGCAACATCTTCTTCAACAACCGTCGCAACAATTTGGTTATCAGGATTTTGAAAAACCATGCCAACTTGTTTTCTAACATCAAAAAGTTTTTTTTCGTCTGTGGTATCAATACCGTATACATAGGCTTTTCCGCCGGAAGGTAATAAAATTGCGTTGAGATGTTTTGCAAAGGTTGATTTTCCCGAGCCGTTATGACCTAACACGGCAATAAACTCGCCGTCGTGTATTTCTATATTAATGTCTTTGAGAACAACCTTTTTTGTCTCCTGGCCTTCATATTCAAACCAAAGGTTCTCTGCTTTAATCATTGAATTTTCCTTTCAGCTAAACTAACAGTCTGCCCGTTGCACCGCAAGGGAGATACAGACCCGATTTTGTAATCGGCAGACCTATTTCGCCGGCCTCGGCTTTTTTGCCTGTAGCCACAGTCAGAATATTTTTAATTACAGTGGGGGCAAGCCCAGTTGTATATAAATTTATAATAAAGAAAACAGGGTCATCACTCAATAGCTCCGAACAAAGCTTTACAAAATCGAAAATCTTGTCTTCCATTTTCCACAATTCGCCACCGGGGCCTCTGCCGTATGAGGGTGGGTCCATAATAATACCGTCATACTTGTGTTTACGGTTAATCTCTCGGCGGACAAACTTCTCGCAGTCATCCACAATAAAGCGTATATATTTATCGGACAAATTTGAAAGTGCCGCATTTTCCTTTGCCCAGTTAACCATTCCCTTTGAAGCATCAACATGGCAAACATCGGCTCCTGCAGCTGCCGCAGCCAATGTTGCGCCTCCTGTATAGGCAAAAAGGTTTAAAACGTTGCATTTTCCGCGTTCCGAGACCTTTTGCATAATGTAATCCCAGTTAACTGCCTGTTCAGGGAATAATCCGGTATGTTTAAAGCCTGTCGGATGGACATAAAATTCAAGATTTTTATATTTTACTGTCCAACGTTCCGGCAATTTACGGGAAAATTCCCAGTTGCCGCCGCCGCTTTTACTTCGGTGGTAATGGCCGTCGACGCTTATCCACGCTTTTTTATCTGCCGAGGTTCTCCATATTACCTGTGGATCAGGTCGTCTTAAAATAATATCGCCCCAGCGTTCAAGCTTTTCGCCGTCGGCTGTGTCTATCACTTCATAATCTTTCCAACTGTCAGATATATACATTTAATCATTCCTTCAGAGAGTATGTTGTATTTCCATCATTTATGTAAAGCTCAATAGTTCCGGGTGTGCCAAGTGTTACTTCATGCCATATATAGTAGTTTCCATCCTCCGCAAGTATCTTGACATCCCATAGTTCACAATCCTTTGAAGGGATATAATAAACCTGTGCCGTTTCGTTTTGTGGCAGAATACTTTTACCCAGAATGTCGTCACTATAAGTGACTGAACCAAAAGGGCATATATACATTTCATATATATCTATCGATATAAGATTTTTAACCATAAAACTTTTAGCATCATCAGACACCTGAATGGTAGAGCTTTTAGGAATTAGGGCAGCTCTTTCTTCTTCCGGCTCTTTTTCTTTTTCACCGCAACCCGTTAATAAAATAATTGATAATATACAGAGCAGAATTTTTTTCATAAATTCCCCCGACGAATGTTTGTATTTTTAAATTAAATTATATTTTACCACATATAAAGATGTTTTTCAAGAAAAAAAGCGCATTTTAACAATTTTTGCCGTCATTACTTTATAACATTGATTTTTCCGTTTACTAAACCGCAAAATGCAGTACCTTCTGCGGTTTCGATATTAATAAAATCAATAACATCTTTTTCTATTATATGACCTGGTGCAATGACCGGCACCCCCGGGGGATAAAGAAAAACTGCATTTTTTGATATTCGGCCCTCGGCAAGTAAAATAGGAACAAACTCGCCTTCAAGGTGATATGCCTCAGCAGGTGATAAACCGTTTTTTTCTGAATATTGAAAGAATATTTCTGAGGTAGATTCGGGGAGCTTTTCTGCAATTGATAAAAGTTTGCAAACAGTATCCTTGTCATCTGCAATACTTACTATTAATGGCGGAGAAATTGATTCGAAAAACTCTTTATT
>CAZUVQ010000067.1:0-10056 GCA_964623915.1 uncultured Oscillospiraceae bacterium | reverse complement strand
GTATCAAGGATATCAATACAGCCTTTTCTTGGTGGGTCAAGAATAACAATGTCTGCGCTAAAGCCGTCTTCATACAATTTTTTAATAACTTCTGCAGCATCCCCGGCATAAAACTCTGCATTACCTATGTTATTGTCCTTTGCGTTTTCCCTTGCATTGTCAACAGCCTCAGGTATAAATTCGACGCCGATAACCTTTTTAGCCAAACTTGCGGCGAAAAGTGAAATAGTACCTATTCCGCAGTAAATATCAAAAACAGTTTTTTCGGTACAATCACCCATAAGCTCCAAAACCTTATTGTACAAAAGCTCAGTTACTGGGGTGTTTATCTGGTAGAAAGACCTGTGATTAATTTTAAAATTAAGCCCTGAAAATGAATCATAAATAAAATCTCTGCCGTACAAAAGGCGACTATGATTTCCCAAGATGACATTTGTTTTTTTAGGGTTGTAATTTATAATGACAGATTTCACGTTTATATTTGCAGCTAAAGCCGATGCAAGCTCCTTTTCATTAGGCAATTCTTTTCTTGCGGATACAATGACAACCATTATTTCTCCGCTGTGAAAACCGTTGCGAATAAAAATATGGCGAATACTGCCTTTGCATGTTTCTTCGCTGTAGGGGGAAACACCGTTATTCTCCATATATGAAATAACAGTATTTTCAATTTCTTTACAAAATGGCATCTGGAGAATACAGCCGTCCGACTCAACAACACGATGGCTACCCAAAGCATAAAAGCCTACCGCTATTTTTTCGTTTTCTGTTGACACGGGAAGGGAAACCTTGTTGCGGTATTCAGCTTGCAATGGGGAGGCAACAGTTTCATCTACGGCTACATTTATGCCGCCTATTCTTTTCATAGAATCCGATACCTTTTGCTGTTTATAACGAAGCTGTGCATCATAATCAAGGTGCATAATACTGCATCCTCCGCACATGCCTGCTACGGGACACGCCGGAACGCATCTGTCAGCAGAGGGGGAGATAACCTTGATAAGCTTACCATAGCCATAGTTTTTCAGGGCCTTTACTACTTTAATGCGTGCAAGGTCACCGGCGGCGGCACCGGGTACAAAAATAGTGTATCCGTCTATTTTACATATACCTTCGCCTTCGCTACCGTATAACGATACATTAACATCATAAATATCATTTTTTGAAACCATGGGGAACTCCTTAAAATTTAATAAATATAGTTTATCATAAAAGAATTTGCATATCAACTAAAAAATAATCAGATTAAATAGAATAAAAAAATATCTTATGAATAGCTTTGATATATAGGGGAGGTATTTATGAGGGACAAGTTAAAAAGCAGTAACACGATAAGAAATTTTTATTTTCTCCTGCTATTTTTGGTGGGTTTTTTGTGGGGGAATAATGGGATTTATCCTATATATAATTTAAGTGCAAGTGCGGCTATGGGAAAAGTTAATAAGGGGAATAGGCCTTTAATATTAAGTCTTGCAGAGATATCTATGCCCATAGAAAAGCTTTATCATGAAGAAGGGTTAAAAGAGGAAAAAGCCGTTCCTGAAAACATAAATGCACAAAAAAAAGACTCCTTACCACTTCCTCAGAAAAAAAATACAGGAGGGTTGCAGATATCAAATGAAACGGATTTTGCTTTCGATGTAGATGAGCTTTTATCGGAACCGCTTGTCAAATATGGTAGTGACGGTGTTAAGGTGTTGATAATTCATACACATACGAGCGAGGCATATACCCCGACAGATGAATATCAATATACGGAATCGGATTCATACAGAACAACAGATGAGAATATGAATGTTATAGCCGTGGGGGAGGTCATAGCTGAAAAACTGCGGGGCGAGGGGGTAGAGGTTATCCATGACAAAACTGCTCACGATTCGCCTGAATATGCAGGCTCATACAGACGTGCTCTAGATACAGTTAATAAAAGTATATTAGAAAACCCATCAATAGATATAGTGCTTGATATTCATAGAGATGCAATTTCAGACGGTAATGGAGGTTTCTATAAAACGGAGGCAGAGGTTAGCGGTGAAAGGGTTGCCCAGTGTATGGTTATTGTAGGTACGAATGAAAAAGGGTTGGAGCACGAAAGTTTTAAGGAAAATATAAAGTACGGGTTAAGGCTGCAAAAAATAATAAACGAAAAATATCCTTCTCTTGCAAGGCCTTTTAATATACGCGGCGAGAGATTTAATGGTCATTGCCGGGAGGGAGCAATGATAATTGAAGTGGGAAGCAACGGAAATACACTTGAAGAAGCATTAAAATGCGCTGAATATGTGGGGAATTGTGTGGCAGAGCTTGTTTTGTCCTATTGAGTTTTGTATATAATAAAAGGGGGTCAAAACCCCTTTTTATTATATTTATATATACACATGTTTAAAATTTTGCCTGCACTCCTATAACTCTTCCCAATATGCTATAACCGGGTTCACCTGATTTATATGTAATTTCTTTTCCTGTGTTATCACAGTATAGGTTTATCAGCTGACCGTTTCGTTTATACCGCATAAAGGTAACATACGTATCCTTGATTCTGACAGCAACTATATCACCGTCAGCAAGCTGTGTTGTTTTTTTAATTATTGCAATATCGCCTTTCATAAAACGCTCAATTCCGCAATCCTCTTCAACAAGAACAGCTATATAGCTTTCGTAACTATTATCGGGTATAGGAACAACTACCCTTTCAATAATATCTGATTCTCTACATATGGTGCTGGTAATTAATTTTGCAGAAACAACCGGGACCGATACATATTTTTTTGATACATCTCCGTAGCCGGGTTCCCCCATAACACATTCACGGCTTACGGTACCTAAAAGATAAGATGGTGTAACATCAAATATTGCTGCAATGGCAGACAATAACTTATCATCAGGTGTTGCATAGTCGGTTTCCAGACGCTTTATGTGGTCAGGGGAAACAGAAAGAAGTTCTGCCAGTTCCCGCTGTCCAATATTGCGGCGATTTCTGAGCATTTTTACAGTCTCACTGAATACAGACATCTATTTTCTCCTTCATATGTCATAAAGGCCGAAGCTTATGCTTATGGCATCATTCACCTTTTCCATAAGACCGTCATCAAAATGACCTATTTTTTCCTTCAACCTTTTTTTATCTATAGTACGAACCTGCTCCAATAGCACAACAGAATCCTTAGAAAGGCCGTACTCCCGAGCATCTACTTCAATGTGCGTGGGGAGTTTTGCTTTGTTAATCTGGCTTGTTATGGCAGCAGCAATTACAGTAGGGCTGTATTTGTTGCCTACATCATTCTGTACCACAAGCACAGGACGGATTCCACCCTGCTCCGAGCCTATCACGGGACTTAGATCCGCGTAATATATGTCGCCTCGTTTTACAATCATTCTTCACACTCCGATAGCTTTTCCTCGTAATTTGACAGTTGACTGTTGTCTGCCGACAGGCAGCCTTCGGCTATCTCAAGATTTATTTCGCCCATTTCGGCGTATCCCTTTTTCATCATTTCCCCGATTTCGCGTTTTCTGAAGTCCTTAATATAATTTCTTAAGGCTTCGCGGATTAGCTCGCTTCTTGAAACGTTTAGGCAGGTAGCAAGATTATCAGTTTCCGCTGAAAGCGTTTCGGGGAGGCTAATAAGTATTCTTTTCTGCTTTGACAAAGCAATCAGTCCCCCTTGGTGATATATGAGTATATAGTGGCATATATAAATTATATATCTCCCAAAGGGTTAAGTCAAGTGTAATACATTCCATAAAAGGCTGCAAATATATTTTACACATATTTATGGAATTAAATACACCGGAAACTATATTTTTTTATAAGCCTTGGGAATATAACTGATAATATCCTCTGCAGTCATGGAATAAGCACCAATATTTTCTTTGGCAATATCCCCTGCCAGACCGTGAAGGTAAACACCTGCAAGGGCAGCTTTTTGTGCAAAGTGGTAATGATTAGCAAGGCCGCCAATTATTCCAGAGAGCACGTCGCCAGAACCACCCTTAGCCATTCCTTCGTTGCCTGTATTATTAATATATGCTGTTTTGTCGGAAAATGTAACAACCGAGCATGGGCCTTTGAATACAAGAGTCACACCGTACTCTGCGGCAAACTCCCTTGAGCACTCAATTCTGTTCTCAATAATGTAACCCAGCTCTTTGCCTGTAAGACGGGAAAATTCCATCGGGTGTGGTGTTAATATAATTTCTGCTTTACAGTTATAAAGCATTGCCGGGTTTCTTGCCAGTAGATTAATGCCGTCAGCATCAATCACTAAAGTTTTTTTCGTTTCGCATAAAGCTTTTTTAAGAAGAGCAGCGGCTTTTTCACCGGTTCCTAAACCATTGCCGAATACAACAGTATCAAATGCTGAAAAATCCACATTTTCAATGTCTTCACACATGGCATTTGTGAGGCGATTCATAAAACAGGGGACCATTTCTTTGGGAACGCCGCATGTAACAAGGCCTGCGCCTGATTTTTCGGCAGCCGCCGCCGCAAGATACACGGCACCTGCCATTCCCGATTTTCCTCCGGCTATTAAAACGCGGCCGTTGTTCCCCTTATGAGCGGATCTTGATATAGCCGGCAATCTTATATCAGATGGCTCTGTTACATATGTGTTGATTTTTTCCGTGCCACAGATGTTTCTCGGAATAGAGATTTCATCTAACACTAAATCACCAATATAATCCGCTGATAAAGGTGATAGAAGACCAGTTTTGATAAAGCCAAATGTTACTGTTTTTGAGGCTTTTACACTGGTGCCGCATACCTTTCCGGTATCAGCTGAAATACCGCTTGGAATATCGGCAGAAATTATAAATGCACCGCTTTTATTGATACTGTTAATAATTTCGGCATAAGTTCCCTCAACAATTTTGGAAAGACCTGTCCCAAAAAGCGCGTCTATTATGACATCGCAAGTATATGTTTTATTATTATCGTAGTTTTCTATTGGAACGCCAATTTTTTTAGCTGCTTCATAATTTTTTCTCGCATCCCCCATTATGCTTTCGGCAGGACAGGCAAGTATAATCTTAACATTTATTTTACGGCAGAAAAGCTGACGAGCCGCCGCAAATCCATCGCCGCCGTTCTGACCTTTACCGCAAAACACAATTACAGAAGAGGGTTCTTGTGGCAAAATCTCACAAACTAAGGCAAAAGCAGCATTTTCCATTAAAACAGTGCCGTCAACACCAAGTGAAATAGCGGCACTGTCAAGTTTTCTCATCTGTTCTGCTGTTACTGCAAACATAAATAAACTCCTTTATTAATTTGAAATAACACTAGAAGAACAAAACGGTTTCATGGCATCAAGCATTCTTTTAGGTGGGTCAAAAAGCAAGGATTTTTTTTCACCATCTTTTTTGTATACGGCAAAATAAGTGTCTTCAATATTGCCGGATGAGGCATCAATTGTTGGCAGATTACGATAAAAATCGTTATAAATGCTGCTATTAACACGAGCAAGTATTTCAAAATTTCTTGTAGATACGGTAAGAAGCTTTTTTCTTTTTTTTCTTGCCATAATTTTGTCAATATCCAGTTCGCCGTTTGTAAAAGCATACTCGTATTCTATGTTTTGATTTTTGATAAGACGAAATGCAAAATAAAAAACAGCAATAAACAAAGCAAAAGCAAGGGTTGATAAAATCTGTGGCAGTTTAAAAGAATATGCAAGAAGTGGCAATGTTAAAAACCATGTAATTGCAATGCAGGAAAGAATGATAATTACAATCATTGCGCTTTCCTTTTTCCCCTTTTTGTGTTTTACCATGTACTCAATAAAAGCATCCATAAATAAACCTCCTAATTGTTCTTTGGTAACAAATATTTTTTAAATAAATGTTTGTATTTTTACATAAAATAAGTAAACATAATCACAAGATAAAGTATATATACAGAAAACATTGCAATACCCTGCCAACGCATGAGTTTTGAATATAAAATCATAGGTATTACAGAGATGGCAGCAATAATAAGACTGATGGGCATATCAAGTGTATAGCTTTGCCTCTCAATTGTAAGCGAGCCCCCGGAAATAAGGCTGCAAAGCGGAATTATTAAGGTTGTGTCTATAATGTTTGCGCCAATGATATTTCCCACAGAGAGGGCACCTTGTTTTTTCAGTACTGATGTAATAGTTGTGACAAGCTCCGGAAGGGAGGTGCCGATAGCGATTACGGTAGCACCTATAACTGCTTCGGGGACACCCATGTAATCAGCGAGAATTGAACCGTTATCTACAAGCAAATCAGCTCCGATGACAATGCCGGCAGTCCCGGCAATGAATTTTATTATATTGACCGTAACGGTTTTTTTGTCAGGCTTATATTTCTGCCTTTCGTGATGCTTTTTTATTCTTGCGGATAAAATGTTTTCATATATAAAAACTGCAAAAACAGCTATGAGCAGAACGGCACCAAACGTTGTAAGAGAGCCTCCGAGGCAGAATAGATAGAGTATTGCTGTAGCAGAAACCATCAGTGCGCCCTTTAGTGCATAATCCTTACGTCTTATGGAAAAAGGATTAAATATAGCACAGATGCTTAAAATTAAACCCATATTTGCGGTTACACTTCCAACCGCATTTCCAACAGCAATTCCAGAGTTACCCTCTGCGGCAGCTATTAATGACACTATTATTTCCGGCATTGTGGTTGCAATGCTTACTATGGTAGCACCAACTATCACCTTTGGTATACCAGATACCTTTGCAGTCCATACAGCTGCATCAACAAACCAGTCACCGCCTTTAACAATAAGTATAACACCCACAAAAAAAAGAAGTATTGAAACAAATATTGACATTAATATATTATCCTTTCAAGTAAAAGACGATTAATAAAAAAAGTGG
The DNA here is from genome assembly GCA_964623915.1 of uncultured Oscillospiraceae bacterium. Classification (GTDB taxonomy): domain Bacteria; phylum Bacillota; class Clostridia; order UMGS1883; family UMGS1540; genus CAZUVQ01. Next base: position 3,202 of record CAZUVQ010000067.1, on the reverse strand, counting down.
GCAGATATTTTCTGCCCGCTCAAAATCCACATTAATGGAGTGCAGGCGGTATAGCAATTGTAATTAATTCTCGTCGTCTTCGCCCTTATGCCTATTACATTTTTCGCAGCAACCTTCACAAAGCTTTTTGGGAAGGGGGCTGCCTTGCTTTTCATAGTAATCAATTAAAGCCGCATGAATTGCTTCCTCAGCAAGTACCGAACAATGGATTTTTGCCGGCGGCAATCCTCCCAAGGCCTCAATTACAGCTTTGTTTGTAAGAGATAGAGCCTCGTCAACATGTTTGCCTTTGACAAGCTCCGTCGCTATACTGCTTGTGGCGATTGCCGCACCACAGCCAAATGTTTTGAACTTAACATCGACAATAATATTGTCTTCAATTTTCAAATACATTTTCATTATGTCACCGCATTTGGCATTTCCAACTGTACCAACACCGGATGCATCCGGTATTTCGCCCACATTTCTCGGATTACTGAAATGATCCATAACCTTATCTGAATACATTATTATTCACTCCTTACTCCCTCGTAAAGGGGAGACATCTTACGTAAATTATCAACTATACCCGGTAAAACATCTAATAGTTTATCTGCTTCTTCCAAAGTATTCTGATAGCCCAAGCTTATTCTCAGGGAACCATGTGCTATTTCATGGGGAAGGCCTATTGCCAAAAGCACATGAGATGGGTCAAGGGAAGCCGAAGCACATGCAGAGCCGCTTGAAGCAGCAATCCCTGCCAGTGATAAGCGAAGAAGCATAGCTTCACCCTCGATATATTTAAATGAAATATTAATATTGCCGGGCAGTCTTTTTTCTCTGTGACCATTCAACTTAATGTAAGGTATTTTTTCTTCTATATCCGCAATTATTTTACCCCGTATTTCCGTAATTCGTTTTGTCTTTTCATCAAGGCCGTCATAAGCTAACTCAAGTGCCTTTGCAAAGCCTATTATATAAGGAACATTTTCAGTTCCGGCACGTTTACCGCGCTCCTGCTGACCTCCGTGTATATGGGAAAAAAGCTGTGTACCGTTTTTTATATACAACATGCCAATCCCCTTAGGTCCGTTAAATTTATGAGCGGAAACACTCATAATATCAACACCTAAATCTACAACATTCAAAGGCAATGCACCGGCTGCCTGAACAGCATCAGTATGAAAAACAACGCCGTGTTTATGGGCAATGTCACAAAGTTCTTTTATAGGCTGTATGGTGCCAATCTCATTGTTTGCATACATAATTGAAACAAGTGCTGTTTTATCGTTAATTGAGTTTTCTAAGTCCTCAGAGGAAACAAACCCATCGCTGTCAACAGGCAGATATGTAACCTCAAAGCCGTTTTTTTGCAGATGTTCACAGGTTGAAAGCACAGCATGATGCTCGATCTGTGTTGTAATCAAGTGGTTTTTCCCTTTTTTTCTGTTTGCGTTAAGAACACCTTTAATTGCCCAGTTATCAGCTTCAGAACCTGAAGCAGTAAAATATATTTCTGATGCCTTTGCACCGAAAACGGCAGCAATACGCTCCCGTGCATTTTGCACATCTCTGTTTGCAACCTGACCGATATTATAGAATATTGAGGATGGGTTACCAAAGTTTTCCGTAAAATACGGTAGCATGGCATCGACAACTTCTTTTCTTACGGGTGTTGTGGCCGCATTGTCAAAATAAATCATAATATCACCCCAAAAGTATTATACACTCATTTAATATTTTTTTCAATAGTTTTTTCAATTATTAGTTATTTGTCAGAAAAGGGGGGTATATAACCTTCTCCTTAAGATATCTGCCACTTCCGATGGTGACTTTCCTCTGCAGTCAACCAGTAGCACCTCTGACACGCCAAATGTATCAGCACTCATCATAAGATTTGTGTTTACGCCTTGGGTTACAATGGCATCAACAGGGTATTTGTATTCACCATAAACTACTGTGTCAAAGCCCATATTCCGTAGTGACTCTGACATATGATTTAGTCCTTTTTGTACTGCAACAATCATTAAAATCCCTCCCATGCTATTTTGTACGGGAGAATTAAAAATTATTCCGGTTTGTAGCCGGTATCTTCTATTTTGGAATTGCCCAAACAGGCGGCAACCGCAAGAGAATCACAGCGCTCGTTTTCTATATGGCCGGCATGTCCTTTAACCCAAATGTATTCGATTTTGTGTTTTGCAGCTTCGGTGAGAAGTGCTTCCCATAAATCGGGGTTTAAGGCTTTATCTTTTTTGTTTCGCATCCAGCCACCTGCTCGCCATTTTTTAGCCCAGCCTTGACACAGGGCATCAATAACATATTTTGAGTCACTGTACAAATTTATCTCGCATGATTCCTTCAATGCCCTAAGCGCTTCGAGTACTGCCATTATTTCCATGCGATTGTTTGTTGTCAGACGATATCCTTTTGAAATTTCCAATGTCTTATCACCATATCTTAAAATTGCGCCAAAGCCGCCCGGCCCAGGATTGCCGCTGCAGGCGCCGTCGGTAAATATATCAACATGCTTCATATAATATCAAACCTTTCAGGTAGTCAGATAATAATTTATTATTCCATTTTTTTAATAGCCTTTTCAAGTGAGAGTGCAAAGAAAAATGACACTGCTATTTTAATTATATCAAAAAATATATAGGGCAAAACGCAGGCGGCAAGCGCAGCTGAAAGGGTACTGCCTGAAACTAATATAAAACCAAGGCTGCCAAAAGTATAAAGTATAAAAAGAGCAATTACCATTCCGGCTATCAAAGACAGGGGTTTTTTCATTTGCTTTTTTGTAATTGATATCACCAAAGCCATCAGCGGATATGATAGAAGAAAACCGCCGGTATATCCTAAGATAACCTGAATACCACCACGAAAACCTGCAAATACCGGTAAGCCGGCAATTCCCAGCAGAAGGTAGCACACACATGCCAAAAAAGCATCGCGTGGGGGAAGAAGAGCGCCCGCTAAAAATATACCTATCAGAGAAAGCGTAAAAGGAATAGGAGTTGTCGGAATAGAAATAGCTGACATTACACATATTATTGCTGTAAATAAACCGATTTTTACTATTGCTTTGGTTTTCATATTTTTACCCCTTATTAATTTTTATTAAGTATAGCACAATAACAGCACTTTTTCAACAGTTATGGAAAAAACGTTAGTGTCAAGTAAACGTTGGCAAATTTCCCACTTGCAAAATCGTATTATTATA
>CAZUVQ010000066.1:10119-10407 GCA_964623915.1 uncultured Oscillospiraceae bacterium | reverse complement strand
CTTTGGCTCCCATTCTATTAGAAACTTAGCTTTGTTAATATCAAGCATTAATAGGTCAATATCTGGTTCCATATCAATCTGCCGCAAAGCATCAAGACAATTGCGTGCGGTTAATATGTTATATCCTGCCAACGCACCTTTGATGATAGAAGAATCTTTTGCTGAATCATTGACTAAGAGTATTTTTCCGGACATGGTTTGCCTCCTTGACATTACTGTCTGATATCCAGTTTTCTTTATGTGTTTTTTTGTTTAGATAAAGATTATATTAATTTTGAAAATATCACT
>CAZUVQ010000066.1:0-10109 GCA_964623915.1 uncultured Oscillospiraceae bacterium | reverse complement strand
ATTAAACCATGCTTTTATCTTTTCACGCATTTAATTTTATATCCTTTATAACTACTTTTTTTTTATTATACTACATAAATTAATATCATTCAATATCTTTTAAATTTTTTTATCATAATATTGAAAAATTTGTCTGATTGTGATAAACTATGAATAATTTCATCTGAAAGGGTGTGCTTTATGATAAGGGTAGGAATTTTAGGTTACGGTAATTTAGGCAGAGGTGTAGAATGCGCCATAAAACAGAATGAAGACATGGAGCTTGCGGCTGTTTTTACAAGGAGAAATCCAGATAATGTAAAAATACTTACGCAAGGGGTGGGTGTTTTTGGTATTGACAAGGCAGAAAAAATGAAGCACACAATTGATGTTCTTATTTTATGCGGCGGAAGTGCGACTGATTTGCCTATACAGACGCCTTTATTTGCAGAGCATTTCAATGTTGTTGACAGTTTTGACACGCATACGGACATTCCCACGCATTTTTCAAAGGTTGATGATGCCGCAAAAAAGAGCGGTAAAACTGCCATAATATCTGTCGGTTGGGACCCCGGGTTGTTTTCCTTAAACCGACTATATGCCGGTGCAGTATTATCTGACGGCGCTGATTATACTTTTTGGGGCAAGGGCGTAAGCCAAGGGCATTCTGATGCAATAAGAAGGATTGAGGGAGTGGAAAACGCAAAGCAGTATACTATTCCTGTAGAGTCATCATTAAATTCAGTAAGAAACGGAGAAAACCCGGTGCTTACAACACGTCAGAAGCATACAAGGGAATGTTTTGTTGTTGCTTCAGAGGGTGCTGATAAGGCGCGTATTGAATCAGAAATAAAAAATATGCCCAAATATTTTTCCGGTTATGACACAACAGTACATTTTATTTCAAAAGATGAGCTCAGTAAAAACCATAGCGGTATTCAACACGGCGGATTTGTTATAAGAAGCGGGAAAACCGGTATAAACGGTGAGAATAAACACGTTATTGAATACAGCATTACGCTTGATTCAAACCCGGAGTTTACTTCAAGCGTGCTTGTGGCATATGCAAGGGCGGCTGTTCGTCTTAATAGGGAAGGAAATTGCGGCTGTAAAACTGTTTTTGATATTCCTCCCGCTTATTTATCTTCAAAAGACGGAGCTTATCTGCGAGAACATCTTCTATAAAAGCAGGGGTGATAAGTGTTCGCCCCTTATTTTATCTATAAACTTTGAATTTAACAAATGTCCTGCCTTTACGGCTTGTGCCACCTGTTTCCGATAAAAATGCTCTTCCAAAGCCTTTTATTCTTATTTTATCACCTTCAGATAACTGTTTGTCACATTTTTCACAGGGCAAGTCATTTATATACACTTTTTTTGCCTCAATAAGCCGTGCGGCATTTCCTCTTGACATTGAAAAAGCAGAAGCACATGCTGCATCAAGCCTTAGCGAAGCAAGCGTGTCGGTTATCTCCTTTGCCTCTACTTCCGGAATAAACAGCTCTGATAAAGGTGCAATATCACACTCAAGGTTTGCTTTTGCCGCCTTTGATAAATTCATTTCAAGAAAATCCGCCATTTCACGCTTTACAATTACCTGTGCCAACCCCTCAGAAACAAGAATATCACCTACGTTTTCCCTCGTTATACCAAGCGACATAAGGGAGCCTAACAAATCACGGTGAGAAAGCTTGTTATTTGCACTGTAATTAACCCTTAAAATGCACATAAGTTCATAGGGATTAATTTCCATGTAATCAGGAAAAAACATTAGCATTTTCCTCTCAGCATCCTCATATCCGCCGAAAAGCAAATATTTTTCTGTAAATTCTATCTTCATTTTTGAGATAATGCCTTGAGTACGCAGGTCTAAAAATCCCGTCGCACTAATATATCCCTTGTCGCGGCAAATGTTGTTTTTGTCAAGAATGTTGGCAAGCAAAATAAAATCCTCTTGTGTTTTTGCATATTTGACAATCAAATCTCTTTTCATAGTAATAAAATTCCTTTAAACTTAAATTATAACGTAGACAAACTTTCTTCAGCCCACACCAGTATATCACGATTTTTTAGCATTTTGAATATATTTCTTGAAATAAAAAAATTAAAATGTTATAATAGTATTGTAATTGTTATAATAATGAATACTAAATATGATAAACAAATTATTTCGTGAAGGTGTCAACGTGAAAAATCACGCTATGCCTCCGGCAGAATGGAGATTATTATGCAAAAATTAATTCTTGTTGTAGAAGACGAAAAACCAATTGTTGATATATTGAAATTTAATCTTGTTAAAAACGGCTATAAAGTTATAGAGGCTTATGACGGTGATGAAGGCTTGAAGTTGGCAATGTCAAAAGAACCTGATTTAATTTTGCTTGATGTAATGCTTCCCGGGCTTGACGGATTCGGGGTTTGCCGCCGTGTCCGTGAAAAAAGCAATGTGCCCATAATTATGCTCACAGCAAGAGAAGAAGAAGTTGATAAGGTTTTAGGGCTGGAGCTTGGTGCGGATGACTATATTACAAAGCCTTTCAGTATTCGTGAGCTTTTAGCACGTGTCAAGGCAAATCTTCGCCGTACGGGCAGTGAAGACAGCGCATTTGGCAGTGATATTTTGCGTATAGATAATCTGGCAATTGATTCTTCAAGGTATGAGGTTGTTAAAAACGATGAAGTAATTGACCTTACATTGAGGGAATTTGAGCTTGTAAAATTTCTTGCCGAACAGCAGGGCAGAATTTTTTCAAGAGAAACGCTTCTTGAAAAGGTCTGGGGGTATGACTACTACGGTGATGTCAGAACTGTTGATGTAACAGTACGTCGTCTGCGTGAAAAAATCGAAGATGACCCGGCAAATCCTTCATATATAATAACCAAGCGTGGGGTAGGGTACTATTTCAGAAAAGACCAGAATTAAGGGATGGATGTAGGGGCGACTTTGGTCGCCCGCTTTTAACGACACGTTTAACATCTTACCGTATGGCAAAGAGGGATATTTTATGTTCAAAAGTATACAGTGGAAGGTGCTTACTGTTTTTGTACTGCTGATTATATCAGTTATGATTGTGGTTGGTACTTTTCTGTTAAACAGCATAAGCTTTTATTATCACGATGAATTTACAAATCAAATGGAAAAAATGGTTTTCACCGATGATTTCGTTCGCCTTCTCGAAGGAGCGGCAACAGGTGATGATGCAGTTTTAAAAATGCATAACCTCATTGATGTTTACACCGGTAGAATTGGGATAGACACTTATCGTAAATATTATATTTTAAACGCATCCGATGCGAAGATATTGCATGTTTCTGACATAGAAAACAATGCTTATTCTGAGATTACCCAAAACTTGCTATCCGCTATGGAAGGCAAGGTCGGTAACGGCATTAACAGACGTGCCTCAATAATGGATTATGCGTATCCGTTGCCCAAAGACAGCAGCACACCATCTTATATAATATACATCAGTGATACAAAAGTTGAGCTTTATTCTCTGCTTGGAAATATATTTTCAATTATTTTCTGGGCGCTGTTTCTCGGTATGGGTATCTCTGTATTTCTCGGTCTTTTTTTATCAAGAACTATAATATCACCTATTGCCTCGCTTAAAAGAAGAGCTGAGAAAATTGCGGCAGGTGATTTTGAACAAAAGCTTGAGGTGAAGTCCCGAGATGAAATAGGTCAGCTTACAGTAACCTTTAATACCATGGCGGCAGAGCTTGCAAACACCCTTTCTGCAATAGCCAAGGAAAAGACTAAATTTGAAACTATTTTTCATTTTATGTCGGATGCGGTTATCGCCTTTGACAGCAGCGGAAAAATAATGCACATTAACTCCGCCGCAAAAAAAATCCTGAATTTCAGCGAAGATAAATCAATGACTTTTGACAGCATATTTTCGTCTTTAAATGTCAAAATTAAGCTTGCGGATTTGCTATACCTTGATTTTAATAATACAGTTGAGCGTGATACCGAATATGAAGATAAGAACCTAAAGGTTCATTTTGCCCCCTTTGCTAATGAAGGAAGCAATTCTGATGGTGTAGTTGTTGTAATTCAGGATACAACAAAACAGCAGAAGCTTGATAACGCAAGGCGTGAATTTGTGGCAAATGTATCTCACGAACTGAGAACGCCCATAACCACTATAAAAAGTTATGCGGAAACACTGCTTGAAAACGTTGCGCAAGATTCTATGGAAGCAAACTTTCTTGAAGTTATTAATAACGAATCCGACAGAATGACAAGGCTTGTAAAAGACCTTCTGACGCTTTCGCTTTTAGACTATGACAAAAAATCAATGATAAAAACCAAATTTTCTTTCGATGGTCTTATTGAAAACATTGTCAAAAAGCTTTCTTTTGAGGCAAGCCGCCACAATCAGGATTTAATATTTGAATCTATTAACAAAATCCCTCCGTTTTTCGGGGATAAGGACAGGCTTGAGCAGGTTGTGACAAATATAATTACAAATGCAATAAAATATACGCCTGACCATGGTACAATAAAGGTTAGTTGTAATTATAAGCTCACAAATGCTATTCTTGTAGTAAGTGATACGGGAATAGGTATTCCGGCAGCAGATATTAAGAGATTGTTTGACAGGTTTTACCGTGTCGATAAAGCAAGAAGCAGACAACGTGGAGGTACAGGGCTTGGCCTTGCCATTGCAAAAGAAATAATTGATGCTCACGGCGGTACGATAAAAGTTGACAGTATTCACGGAAAAGGGACAACTATCACAGTAGAAATGCCGGTTTTCAGCAAGTAATGAAAGTTATCTGATACATGTTATTTAATATTAAATCTCATGTAACTGTCTTGTAACAATATTGATGTATACTATATTTACAAGATGAATGTACTCTTTTATTACATATATTATATAGAAAGGATAGTGGGCAATGAAAAAGCTTGCTTTTGCTTTAATTTTAATATTTGCTATGCTTTTAACATTAAATTGTTACGCTGCACCTGCATCTGTAAATGCAAGTGACGGCGGCAATATTAAAGGGCTTATGGTAGTTAAAAAGCCGGAGTCTGCTATTTCTTCTACCACAAAAAGGACTTATACAATTTCGGCAGTAAGCATTGAAGGCATAGAAATTTCCATATACGGTTATAACAATAATACCGGTCTTTTTGATATTATTAGAGATTCTTACGGTAATGCATTGACATCACGTGTAGGTGCTACAGGTCTTTATGTGCGGGATATTGAGCTTTTGGAAGGCACAAATTATCTGCTTATAAGGGCCCAGTACGGTGATTCTCTTTATCAGAATATCCGTTTTGATATTACTCTTATGAAGCAGGAATCATTAGACAGTATCAAAGGTTACGCTTCAAGCTTTAACTCAATGTTTGGCGGTTGGTAATTTTCGGGAGAATTGTTATGAAATACAGAAGGACTAAATCAGTTATTCTTTTATGTCTTATATTCAGCAGTTTAATAATGTCTGTATATGTATGGTTCAGTGAAGAATTATGGCCTAATGGCTATAATTTTTTTATTATGCTTAAAAATACTCAAATAGTAAGGGAAATTTTTCATAAGGATATATATTCCGTTCCAAAAGAAAATTTGTCAAAACCGCAAAAAATTGTTCTTGCCTGTGATGAGGACCGCTCGGTATACTATAACAGTGAAATGTCTTTTGACTCTATTCATGATACGTATAAAGAATTTATCTGTCATGCATTAAAGGATTCGGCAAATGTATTAAACAGAGCCTTTGTTGATGAATCGGAATGGTACAGTATCCTCAGAAATGATGAAATTCCTGAGGTGCGTTCACTTTACGTAGATTATTCCCTTGCGTACACCCCTGCGCTTTACGCTGGTGTACTGGGCATTAGAAACACATGGCTTGAAGGGGAAGTATCAGCGGTAAAGGAGTTTATTGTGGCACCTGCTGAAAAAGACAGCAACTCCTTGCTCTATGTCAAGGACTATAATGATGGTGTAATACATAAATATCTCATAGATTCTCCCATGAACAGTGAAATACGTTCAACAATTGAGAAAAATACACAAAATTCTTACGAGTCATACTCATATTCTTTTGAACTGAACTTAAATAACCGTGAGGTTGGCATCGGCGAAGGCGTTGTTCAGAAGGTTTTTTTGGACTCTATGGTAATTGTATCACCTTCTGAAACAGAAACAGCCATTGCAATGAGTGTTAATCCCCTGAAAGGTGACGAGTCCTTTTATATAGGAACTATCAATGCTTTCGATATGTCGCCCGGTTCAACAAGAAATTATACCGACCCTATGGGCGTAAGGTACTGCATACAAAACTATTCGACTCTAAAAATCCATCCGGAGGGTATAGTTGAATATACGGCGGATAATGAGGACATGGGAATAGTTTTATCAGAAGCTCCCTTTTCGCTTTACGAAACACTAAACAGTGCTATTGAATTTTCTGAAAAGGTTTGGCATTCTGTAGCTCCAGGGGAGCCCTTTAGCGTTCTTGTGACATCAGACCTTATTGAAAAGGATAAAGCATCAGGGGAATATACTTTTACTCTTGACTATTATTTTGACGGTGAGCCTGTTTCTGTAAAGCTTAATTCTAAAACAGCGGGGAAAATGAATCATGCTGTAGAAATTGGAATAAAAAAAGGTAAAATAATAAAATATAGGCATCTTCTGCGAAAATATGAAAGCACCGGCGAAACAAAAATATGCCCCTCACCAATAGATGCTCTTGATATAATTTATAAAAGCCTTCCCGAAGAGGAAGAAACATATATTGAGGATATTTATTTGAGTTATATTGAAGACGGCACGGAAAACAGACGTAAAACTTTATGGTGTGCAAAGCTCCGTGGAAGTGATGATATAATTTACAATGATACGGAGGTGTATAACTGATGTACTGGTATAAGGTTAAAAACGTTTTAATTATATTATTTGCCGTGATAAATGTTTTTCTTGTTGCTGTTATAATAATTAATAAAGTTAACAAAAATGCAGAGTACAAAGCAATTACTGAGTCTTTATCCAATGTGCTGGAAAAGAACGGTATAGGTATTGATAAGAGTAAGATACCTTTTGAAAGGCCAAAGCTTGCAAATGTATTAATAGAAAATGCTGCTGATTTACTGATAAAAAACCCGGGATTAATTTTAGATGAAGCCCCTTTATTTGCGAAAGATGATAAGGGAGATTATCTTGTTTCGGGAACTAAAACATTGAGGGTAATGGGTGGCAGGTTTTACTATAAGGATTCAGCGGTAATGCCCCTTCAGATTCTTTCTCAAAAGCATACCGTAAAAGCTGAGGATCTGCTCTCTGATATGGGTTTTTATACTGAAAACCTGCGCCCGGCAATATCGGGCGAAAAAATAATTTTTTCGTATTATATCAAAGGCTACCAGCTTTTTGTTTACAACATTGTTGTTACAATGTCTGAGGATAAAATTGCTACAGCAGACGGTTATTTTCTAAAAATCAGCAAAAGTACGGCACAGGCAAAAGAAGTCCGTTCTGCAAACGATATTTTAATGGATTTTCTAAAAGATGAGGACAGACCAAAAACTCCTGTCGCAATTACAAAAATCTATATCGGTTATTCCGTACTTTTAGATGAAGGGTTTGTTAACTTTATTTCGGCAGATGCTGTGCCTACTTATCGTATCATAACAAGCGATAACAAAAGCTTTTATTATGACGGACGTATAATAAAATGAAAAAAAACAAGATTTATTGGTGATATTGCACAGAATTATTATGAAATATTGTATAGTTTGATTATTTAACCAATTTTGATTTTGTAGTATAATATAAGTTGTGTATCGGCTATTTTGGGTGCTGATCACAACTTTTTTTCTATTTGAATAGAGGGGGATGTATATGAACAAATATTCAGTTGACAAAATTAGAAACGTGTGCCTTATGGGTCACGGCGGAGTGGGCAAAACCTCCTTTGCAGAAGCGGCTTTATTTAATTCAAAAGCTACTGACCGTCTGGGAAAGATTACAGACGGAACAACAGTATGTGACTATGATCCCGAAGAAAAGAAGAGAAATATTTCAATTAACACCACTATGGCTCCTGTTGAATGGAACGGTGTTAAGATAAACTTTATTGACACTCCCGGTTATTTTGATTTCGTAGGTGAAGCGATAGAAGGTATTCGCGTTGCAGATGCGGCTCTAATACTTATAAGCGGTCGTTCCGGCGTAGCTGTCGGTGCTGAGCATGCATGGGAGTATGCAAAGGAAAGAAAAGTTCCCGTAGCTTTCTTTGTCAATAAGATGGATGATGAACATGCTGATTTTAATGCAGTTTTAGACAGCCTCAAAAAGGTTTTTGGTACATCCGTAGCACCTTTTCAGTACCCGATAAATGAAGGCGGAAAGCTTACAGGTTATGTTGATATTGTAAAACAGAAGGGTTATAAATTTGACGGTGCAAAAGCTGTTGAGGGTGACATTCCTGATTCATTGGCGGATGAAGTTACATCAGTTCGTGACCAGTTGATTGAAGCTATTGCTGAAACTGATGAAGCACTTATGGAGAAATTCTTCAGCGGAGTAGAATTTACAGATGCGGAAATATCCTCGGCTGTAAAAAAAGGTGTTCGGGATGGCGCAATTGTACCTGTATATGTTGGCTCGGCTGCTATGAACCTCGGCATTAACCCAATATTGGATGCCATTTCAGATTATTTTCCAACTCCACTAGATGCAGGTGAAATAAAGGCAACAAACAAGGGAAATGAAATATCACTGAAAGCTGACCCGCAAGGACCTCTTGCTGCCCTGGTTTTCAAGACTATTGCTGACCCGTTTGTTGGTAAATTGTCTCTGTTCCGTGTATACAGCGGAACATTGAAATCTGATTCAACAGTATATAACTCAACAAAAGATACAAATGAAAAAGTCGGTAAAATCTGCCATCTGAGAGGCAACAAACAGATTGATGCCGGTGAAGTATTAGCCGGGGATATAGGAGCTGTAACAAAGCTTAGTGCAACTGTTACAGGAGACACGCTCTGTGCGACGGGCTCCAATATTTCCCTTGAGGGTATTAATTTCCCCTTACCTAATCTTACAATGGCTATTGAATCTTCAGCAAAGGGAGATGAAGATAAAATTGCTTCAGGTCTTCGTAAACTCGAAGAAGCCGATCCTACTTTTGTTATTACAAATAATACTGAAACACGGCAAATGGTAATTTCCGGCATAGGCGAACAGCATATTGATGTTATTGTCAGCCGCTTAAAATCCACTTTCGGTGTTTCTGTAAATCTTATAGAAGCAAAGGTTCCTTACAGAGAGACAATCCGTAAAAAGGTTAAAGTTCAGGGCAGGCACAAAAAGCAGTCCGGCGGTCATGGCCAGTTTGGTGATGTTTGGATTGAATTTGAACCCGGCACACAGGAAGACCTTGAATTTGCGGAAAAAGTATTCGGAGGCGCAGTTCCCAAGAACTATTTCCCGGCAGTTGAAAAAGGCCTTCGTGATAGTATACATCATGGAGTTCTCGCAGGATACCCTGTTGTAAATCTCAAGGCAACTCTTGTTGACGGTTCTTACCATCCTGTTGATTCTTCGGAAATGGCATTTAAAATTGCGGCTTCACAGGCTTATAAAGAGGGATTAAAACAGGCAAACCCAGCTCTTTTGGAACCGTATGGTAAACTTGAGGTTACAGTTCCTGAATCATACATGGGAGATATTGTCGGTGATGTTAATAAACGCCGCGGAAGAATCCTCGGTATGAACCCCATAGGCGGCGGTCTTGCTCTTGTTGAAGCGGAAGTACCTTTGAGTGAAATGAATAAATACGCTACTGACCTTCGTTCAATGACACAGGCAAGAGGAAAGTTTAAGCTTGAGTTTATAAGGTATGAAGAAGCTCCTTCAAATGTGGCGGCAGCAATAATTGAAAAAGCTAAAGCAGAAGCTGCTGAATAAGCTTATTATAGAAAAAAGCATCGACCAAGTCGATGCTTTTTTAGTCACTTTGTTACTTTTATGTTAATAAACCCAATAAGCCTAATATTTACTTGACAATTTAAGCAAAACTGATGTAAAATATATTGATTAGTTGTTTGTAATTTAGGGAGGGTTATATTTATGATTACAAAAGCACCGAGGGGCACAGCC
>CAZUVQ010000065.1:4572-10612 GCA_964623915.1 uncultured Oscillospiraceae bacterium | reverse complement strand
TAATGCTGTAACCTTTGCAGGAAGACCCAAGCCAGCTTCTGCTGTGCCTGTGAATCCTGTTATACTAACAGGTTCATAAGAGATTATTGTTGTTGTTGTTTCAACAGCAGTAATATTAACTGTTACTGCTACACCAGCTGTGGAGTCAAGCTCTCCATCATTTGCTAATACAGTAAAGTTATACTCTGTTTGTGAGCCAGAATCAAAAGCAGCAGTTGTTGTTACTCTACCATTACTATCTACTGTAAAGCTTGCAGCATCAGCACCGCCGCTTAATGAATATGTAAGAGTATCACCGTCAATATCAGTAGCTGTGTATGTACCAATTTCTGTGCCTATTTCTGAATCCTCAGGTATTTCTTTAGTATCAGTAGTTACTGAGAAAGTAGGTGCGGTGTTAAGATCCAAAGTCTCTACGTCAGCCATAGCACTACCTGTACCGCCTGCTTTAACTGTGTAATTACCCTTTTTGAGTACTGCGGTGAATGTATATGCACCTGCATCAGTTGGTTCCTGGTTGACATATTTTATTGTAGTTTTATCAATTATCTCTCCTGTTTCGTAAATCAAAATAGTTGCGTCACCATCTGTTTCAATACCCGATACCGGTACTGTTACGGTGTAGTCACCACCTTCAGTTACTGGGGCTGTTTTTACAATGTTACCGATTACTGCATCAGCAGCGCTTACAACGGTAACAAATGACATTACCATACACAAAGCTATCATAATAACAAGCCCTGCGCGTGTTGCTTTTAAAAAGCTCTTCATTTTTCATTTCTCCCTTCAAAATTTTAAAGTAAATATATGCCTTCCATAGAGATGTCTATACTACATAAGTTATTATATATAATAAAAATTTTTATTTCAAGTATTTTACAAAAATAAATCAAATTTGTGTATGTAATACAATAACTGCATCCTTCTTTTAGTCAATTTGTATAAATAAAAGCAGTTATTGTGTTTAATAATTATTATATTATTCTTTTTTCAACATATTTCGAATTATCTTATTATATTCGATAGCCAACTCCTGTGCATATTCTTCTTTTTGCGCCTCTGCATACACGCGGCAACCGTTTTTATCTCCTGAAGGTATAATAAGAACATAGCCATCTTTCTTTTTTACCCTTACCCCGTCAGAATCTGCGTAGCAGTCGTTATAATCAAGCATTTCTCTTATTATTCTGCCCTTGTCCTGTGGGGCACAGTCTATCTCTTTCCTTATTATATAATAATCAGGTATTTCTCCGAGCAAATCCGACAAATTTATACTACTTGCCGTCATATAATCCAGAATCTTTACTATTGAATAAATTGCATCGGTAGCATATATCAGCTGTTCCCTGTATTCAGGTTTTGTATCATTATAGGTTTTCAGCTGTTCGGAAATGCAATCCCGTGTTCTTGTAACATTTGCACCGTATTTTTCGGCAAGCTCTTCTATAACTGAAGGAGCTGTAACCGGCACCGCAATATTTGCATTTTCGTATTGCTTCATTATTATCAACGAAGTGAGTATATGATACTTATATTTATCTGCAATTCTTCCGTTATTGTCACAAAGCACAAGTCCGCCGCAGTCAGCATCTATCTGAACCCCTAAATCAAAATTGTTTTCACAAGTCTCTTTTGCTATATCCTCAATATTGTTTTTGGAAGTGAACAAAAGCCGCAGCCCTAAATCGCCCGCCACCGCACAAAGAAGCTTTTCACCCCACCTTGACTCGCAATGTGCAAGAATGGAGTAATCCATATTTTTACTTTTAATAATAGAGACAATATCACCCTGATATTTATTAACAAATTCGCCCTCATAAATAACATCTTTGATGGTGTCTGCCTCTGCCCTCATGAAATCTTCCCTGTCAAGAAGCATTTGTAATTTTCTTTCGGCGCCGTTATCTGCTTCGCAACCATATTCATTTAAAATAATAATACGACCCGCTGTTTTTTCAACACTGGTGTGTATTCCGCCATCAAGCCCAAAACACCTAATACCTGCCCTTGTCACGGATAACGGCTGCTCACCTAAGTCAAAAGCCTGAGCTTCTGAGGACATTACACCTGATAAAACTGCACTTTTAATCATGTTTCCCCCAGGTGAACCATCTGACGAAACACCAATTTTCCCCTTTGCAATGCTTCCCGTTGCCGCTCCTATTAATGATGCCAGCTCCACAGTCATGTCTATACAGATTTCTCCGTATATGCCTTTTTCTCCGAATATATTTTTGCCCTGGTTTTTACCCCATACAAGATTTGAACTGACAGTTTCTTTTACCCCGACGTTTTTGTAAGGCCATACCCTAACGCCCGGCTTCACTATTGCCCCTTCTCCTACGAGCGACCCTTCGCCGATTACTGACTGCTCAAAAACAGAAGCTCTGCCTCTTACCACAGCCCTGTCACAAATAACAGACCCGCGTATTTCCGAGTTGTTTCCAATTACAACACCGCTACCCACAACCGTGCGTTTAACTGACACCCCTGCATTTATTGTGGAGTTTTCACCAATAACAGTATAGCTGTCAATAACAGCACCTGCCCTTATTCTGCTTCCTCTGCCGATATACACGGGGGATATCAGCTTTGCTCCGTTTTCTATTATGGCTCCTTCACCAATAAATATATTTTCTTCCGTTTCCCTGCCGTCAATTCTGACGGTTATTTTTTTGTTGAATATATCAAAATGACAGTGTCTTAATACATCAACATCACCTATATCACACCAGTAGCCATCTGCGGTGTAGCCATAAAGCTCCCTGTTGCCCGCCAGCAACGCCGGAAAAACATCCTTTGAAAAATCACACATCTCTTGACCCACCATATCAAGAACAGATGGCTTGAGTATATATATTCCGGTATTTACCCTGTCACTGAAAACCTGTCCCCATGAAGGTTTTTCAACAAACCTTAAAATTTTTCCGTTTTTGTCACAGACAACAACTCCGTATTCAAGAGGTATGTCCATAGTATGGAGAACAATTGTTGCCTCGGCTTTTTTGCTTTTATGCCAGTTTACCGCTGCTTCAATGTCGATACTGCAAAGTGCATCTCCGCTGATAACCAGAAAATCCTCATCAAGATAATTACGGCAATCAGCTACAGAACCTGCTGTCCCTCTTGGACGGTCTTCAATAAAATAAGTTAATGAAACACCGAATCGGCTGCCGTCGCCGAAATAATTTTTGATTGCATCGGGCATATATCTTAGTGTTACCCCGATATCTACGATACCGTGCTTTTTCAAAAGTTCAATTATATGCTCCATAACAGGCTTATTCATAATTTTAGCCATTGGCTTAGGTGCTGTGCAAGTCAACGGTCTTAGTCTTGTTCCTTCTCCTCCAGCCATAATTATTGCCTTCATGTGAAATCCCCCGTATTTCTTAATATATTGGATTTATTGCAAATAGCAATAAAACATATTTTGGCTTACTCTGACGTTTTAATTAAAATATATTTCTCAGACCGGGTCGCTCCTTTTCCGGTATATGCTCTATAAGTATCTTCAGTGTTTTAATTTCTGCCATAAGCTCGGGTATTTCAGCATACTTTACGTATTCCCCAAGAGCTGCTATGGTTTTCATAATTTCATCCGTTTCTCCGTGATCCACGAGCATTGAGACCCATTTAGATTTTTTAGTCCACATATCCTCAAGCTCTTTCATCATTTTTTGTGCTTCCTCAAAGCTTTGCTCGCTGGCACGCTGATAGATGTTTTCTGCTGTATCAGATATTTCCTTGCAAGACTTTTCAAGTGCCAACAGCGAAAAAAACATTCCTATAACCATAACAACAAAAATACAGCCGGCAATTATTGCGCCTCTCACCTTTCACTCCCCTTTTATTTGTAATTTGATACCTTCTTTTTCTGTGTATGTGCATAATAGTATAGCCCTTGGGCTGTACCCTTTCTTTTTCAGCTGTTCCAAAAGCCACTTTTCGCTTTTGTTTATCTTTTTAAGATTATCACTAATTATTCTGCCGTCGCTTATCAGAATATATGGCAGCATTTCTTTTTCTGCCCCAATTCCCATATCTCCTGCCGTAAGTGGTTTTTTGTCCGGCCTGAGCATTATACAAATTTCCCCGTTGGTGTCAACAACCGCCATCTCCACATCATTAATATCGATGATATCTTTATTTCTGAGTTCTTCAATCAGGTCGTCAAGGTTGAACCTCATCTTACGTAGCTCGTTCTCATTTATAATACCGTTTCTTATTACAATGCTTGGAGAACCGGAAATTAACCTTCTTGCTTTTCTGTTTTTTAAGGATACAAGCGATAACGAAACCTCAATAAAAACAAGAGTAATGATGGGCGTTATTCCATTTAACAGCGGTATATCCGTGTTTTGCATGGGAACTGAAGCCAGGTCACCTAAGATAATTGTGATAACAAGCTCAGTCGGCTGGAGCTCTCCTATTTGGCGTTTCCCCATCAATCTTAACGCTATCATTACAGCGATATAAAGAACCACGGTTCTTATTAAGGAAACAATCAATGCATCACCTCCATCGACTAATATTTTGTTCCTGTGTCAAATGATTTATACTCCGGAATAATTTTAATTAAAAAAAAGAATTGTAAATTATATAAATTTTTGGTACTATATTTTTATGATATGATTTAACAGACAAGGAAAGGGGTGAATATTATCAAAATCACAATTAAAACTCCCGATAATTCATTTGAACGTTTCTACAAAGAGCCAGTCCTTTTGAAAAAGGTTTTATCAGATTGCAAAATTACTGCTTCCTACCCATGTTCAGGAAAAGGAATTTGCAAAAAATGTGTCGTACATGCTGTTGGCAACCTTTCCGCTTTAAAGGAGACAGAAAAGCATTTACCTGATAATTTAAGGCTTGCGTGCAGTACGCTTGCTATGGGTGACACAGTGATTACCGTATCAGATAAAGAAAATATCGAGGGTGTTACTGATTTATATCTGCCTGACATAAAATATGATAAAAAACAAGGTTACGGAACTGTAACGGATATAGGAACAACAACAGTTTCATCATATATTTTTGACCTTGAAAGCGGTGAATGCATAGATTCACTGTGCAGGGAAAACCCGCAGATAAAGTATGGGGCTGACGTAATTTCAAGAATTGATTTCGCCCGTAAAAACGGTAACGATATTTTAATGACGGAAATCGTCAGAACTGTTGATGAAATGACAAGTTCGCTGGGCTCAAATATTTCAGAATCAGTTATTTTGGGCAACACCACGATGCTTCACTTTTATAAAGGCTTTAGTACCGATAAAATGGCCGTCGCTCCTTTTACGCCTTCTGAGCTTTTTGGAAAACAAATTGGCAATACATATTTTCCAAAATGTATATCACCGTTTATTGGTGCAGATGTTATCTGCGGAATATTGGCAGCTGACCTTTGTTCTCACAATACGGCGTTGCTTTTAGATATAGGGACAAACTGTGAAACTGTTCTGTGGCACAAGGGCAGGGTTTTTTGTTGTTCTTCTGCTGCAGGTCCGGCCTTTGAGGGTGCTAATATATCCTGCGGCGTTGCGTCGGTTAAAGGTGCAATAGACAGAGTTTATATTAAAGAAGGACACGTTGAATTTTCAACCATAGGAAATGAAAAGCCTTGCGGTTTGTGCGGCTCAGGGCTAATTGATGTATCATCATGTATGCTTAAAACAGGTTTTATGGATACAACCGGATATATTGAAGACGATTATCCCATTGGCAACAGCGGTTATGCGCTGACACAAAATGACATTCGTCAGCTGCAAATGGCAAAAGCTGCCGTCAGGGCAGGGATAGATGCGTTGCTGTGTCGTGCAGACACCTCCATATCAAGCATTGAAAAAATATACCTTGCCGGTGGATTTGGCAGCCGTATTAATGTTAATTCCTGCGAAAAAATTGGCCTTCTCCCCTCTGGTATATCGGAAAAAACCATTTCTTTGGGCAATGCTGCTGCCGCCGGCGGTGCAATAATGCTTATGAAAAACGATGAGCGAATAAAAACTGAAGCAATTGCAGATAAAGCCGTATTTGTATC
>CAZUVQ010000065.1:0-4472 GCA_964623915.1 uncultured Oscillospiraceae bacterium | reverse complement strand
TTTTTAAGGTCAGGTAATATGACTTTGCTTGTAGGTGTCGAAGAAGATACTATTAATGATGTTCTGAAAGTATTTAAAGACACCTGTTCACAGCGCAAACGTGTGATGACAACGCCTGTTTCAGCCGGCATGGTAGGTATGGTCGGAAATTACCCCATAGAAGTTGATATCGGTGGTGCTACGATTTTTATTCTTGATGTTGATAGGTTTGAGAAGCTTTAATGGACATAATAGGCAAAAAAGCACAGAAAGAATACTTTGATACTGTTATCAGGAAAAAAAATCTCGGTCACTTTTATATTCTTGAAGGTGCCCGTGGTGTAGGTAAAAAAACCTTAACTGATTATATCGCTGCGGCAATTCATTGCGAAAGCGCAAATGCTCCATGTGGTGTATGCAGCAGCTGTTTAAAGCACCGTTCGGGTAATCATCCGGATTACATTGAAATAAAAAATGATGATCCCGACAAAAAAACCGTCACTGTTGAAACAATACGAAAATACGCAAAGGATATATATACAAAACCGTTGCTTGCAGATACGAAGGTATATGTTCTGACAGACAGGATTCCTTTGGGTAGAGAAGGGCAGAATGCTTTTTTAAAAGTTCTTGAGGAACCACCTTCTTATGCCGTGATTATTATTCTTGTCAATAATTCTGACGTACTGCTTCCCACTGTAAAATCAAGGGGGAATATATGCCATATTAATAACTGTACAAAAGATGAAACTATTTATTTTATTTTAAAAAACTGTCCCAAAGCTGCGGACAAGGCAGAGATTATCGCCTCATTTTCTCAGGGTAACCTCGGTGCAGCCTTATCTCTTGCGGTTGAAAGCGAGTTTTTCATACAAAGACGTGAGCTTTTTGATTTGCTTACTTATATCAATAAAGGAAAAAGGTCTGGGCTTTGTGAAGTTGTATCCTACTTTAGTGGGCATAAGGACTCTGTTCAAACACTTTTAGAGCTTTTGATTTCATGGCTCAGAGATGCTCTCTACATTAAAACAACTGGCTCTAGCAATATAATAAATAAAGATTATTCTGAATTGCTATCGGGTTTTGCTTTTTCGGTTACTACGGTAAAAATTATTAAAACACTTGAAGCTGCCCAGGAAATGGCCGCAAAGTTTTCAAAGGGAAATAATACGGAAATTTGGGCGGCTGATTTAATGATGAAACTTGGTTAGGAGATAGATATGACACGCATTATAGGTGTAAGATTTAAAGAGGGCGGAAAGATTTACAATTTTGACCCTTTGGATTTTGAAATAAACAAAGGCGACCATGTTATTGTAGAAACAGCGCGTGGCCTTGAATACGGCGAGGTTTTATTACAACCAACAGAAGTGCGGGACAATGAAATAGTTGCTCCATTGAAAAATGTTGTCAGAATTGCTACATCACAGGATGCACAACAAGCGGAAATCAACCGAAAAAAGGAAAAAGATGCATTTCGGATTTGCAATGAAAAAATTGCAAAACACGGTCTTGAAATGAAACTTATTGAGGTTGAATATACATTTGATGCAAATAAAATCCTGTTTTATTTTACGTCAGGCGGAAGGGTTGACTTTCGCGAACTTGTAAAAGACCTTGCTGCCATATTCAAAACAAGAATTGAACTTCGGCAGATAGGCGTTCGTGATGAAGCCAAGCTGTTGGGAGGATACGGTATTTGCGGAAGATGCCTTTGCTGTGCATCGCATTTAGGAGATTTTTTGCCTGTGTCAATAAAAATGGCAAAGGAACAAAGTTTGTCATTAAACCCCACAAAGATTTCCGGCAGCTGCGGCAGACTAATGTGTTGCCTTAAATATGAACAGGAAAATTACGAGGAGCTTATTAAAATTACACCACGTGAAGGCGCAATTGTTAAAACCCCAGATGGGAAGGGTGTTGTTATATCATCACAATTTTTGCGCGGAATTGTAAAGGTTAAGCTTGATAATGACGATGAAAATATTATGAAAGAATTTAGAGTTCATGATATCAAGATTTTAAAAAATGTCAGGATAAAAGAGGATAAAAATGTTGAGGCTGAACTTAAAAATTTAGAATAAAATAAAAACAAATAAAACACGGGAAACTTTAGGGTTATTCGTGTTTTTTAATTTGTAAGGAATTGTGCAAAACGTAATGAGGGATAATCAAAAAAGTTTACCTTAATTCCTCAGAAGTTGGGTAGGAGGTTGACGGTTTATTCCTCACAACATCACATGATAGATTCCGCTTTCGCTTTTTTCCCTTGTCTGTCTGGGCATTTCCATCACCTCGAAAGCATTTTGTCGTATTTTTTCAATGTTGTCAAAGTCCCGTGCCCTGACACTTTTAAAATAGCCGTTTTTTTAATTGCTCAATTTTTCCGCCACGTCTTAACACTTGTGTTCAACTTCTCATAACTAAGAGATATTAACCCCATGGCGCATTATCTTTTTTGTCGTAGTTTTCTCAAACTCATGCTCAAGGATTTCAAATATACGAATATGTTTATAGCTTGGCATCTTTTTATTAACCTCATCAATTACTGACTTTATGGCATCGCCAATTTCCTCTTTTGAAGGCAGATGTCCGATTTTATCAGTAATGTATGTTACATTCGGAAGTATCTTGGCTTTAACCTTTGTTTCCCCATGGTCTTTTGTTGCGACAACCAAAGTTTCACTAACTAACTCATTTTCTAAAAGATTACTCTCAATCTCCTCAGGATATATATTTTTACCGTTAGAGGTTACAATTATATTCTTTAACCGACCCTTAAAATACAATGCTCCGCTGGCATCTATTGAACCTAAGTCACCGGTACGAAAATACCCGTTTTTAAAAGCCTTTTCAGTTGCTTCTTCGTCGTTGTAATAGCCAAGCATAATATTATCGCCTTTTGCAAGTATTTCACCAACACCTTGTTCATTTGGCTCATCTATAATCAATTCCACTCCCGGGATTGCCTTGCCTATAGATGCTGCATTATAAAAGAAATCGCTGTTACCTGCAAGAAGCGGTGAGCATTCGGTAAGCCCATATCCTTGAAGGGTTCGAATTTTTAATGCCTGAAAAATCTCTATAGTGGAAAGCGGCAACTCGGCTGCTCCTACAATAAAGGTGTGAAGTTTACCTCCAAGCCCTTGTTTTACCTTTTTTCTAATTATCTCTCGCACAATGAAAGGTAATTTCATCATTGCCTTAGGAAAAACATTTTCTAAAAAAAGCTTCTTGTATTTTTTGGGACAGTCTTTGCTAACCGAGGCTGTTATACGCTTTCCCAGCACATCAAGAAGAGCCGGTACAACTACTAACATTGTGGGTTTGTATTCTAATATATTTGCCTTAATTTTATTTAATCCTTCAGCATAACTAATACTTCCACCTTTTGAGAGGAACAACAAGCAAGCCAAGGTACATTCGTAGGTATGGTGAAGCGGCAATATGGAGAGCGTTTTATCTTTATCTGTTACCTTTACCATTTGAGATGTAGAATAGATGTTAGAGCATATGTTCTTTTGAGATAAACATACTCCCTTTGAACTTCCTGTGGTTCCGGAAGTAAATATTAAAACACTCATATCTTCAGAGGATACGGGGATAGTGTCAATTCGATTATCGCTTTCTTCTGTCATGGGCAAAGCCTCATCCAGTGAGTAAACCATAACTCCCTCATCCAGAGTAGACCTTAGTTCATCAATAATATAATTGTCTGCATAGACTGCTAAGCAGTTAGCGCTTACAATAAAATTTTTCATATCCTTGGTTGAAAGGTCCTTGTCAATCGGCACTACTACCCCAACCGTTGAAGCAGCAAGATAATGAAGTACCCACTTATAACTGTTTCTTCCTATTACAGCTATACGTTTACCTTGTAATCCTATATCTAAAAAATGGTTTCCCATAATGCGAAACTCTCTTTTAACTTGGGAATATGTGATGTACCTATACGTCCCGTCTTTTTCTTTTATATGAAATGCTTGTCTATTTCCATATTTCTTAGCACTGTAATATAGCATTTCTCTAAAATTATTATAATAATTTGTTTTGTGCAGCTTATTGTACATAATGTTCCTCCAACAAAAATTTAGCGCTAATAATTTATGGTAATAGATGCTGTAGCATTCCCTTATAATCTTATATATTGTAATTGTATCATAATATTATACGTCCTGCAATCATTTTTTTCCCAAGGTGTCAACGGGGCGGGCATTCCATCACCTCGAAAGCATTTTGTCATATTTTATCAAGGTTGTCAAACCCCTGACATCCCTGACATTTAAGACCAAAACGGTCTGAGTTCATAAGCATTCACAATGATAATGAATTCAAACTTTTTTGATTGCAAAGTTTGGTGAAATATGGTACGATATAAAAAATAATTTCCATATTTAATATTGAGAGTGTTTGTTTAAGTATAAGGTTTTTATATAATCGGAAATTTAAGTTAAGATAATAAGATTAGAAGTAGCATTTAGCACTTGTCCATC
>CAZUVQ010000064.1:2328-10700 GCA_964623915.1 uncultured Oscillospiraceae bacterium | reverse complement strand
CTGAAGCAATAATTGGTTTTGAACTTTGGAGGCTTGTTTCAACAGCAAACAAATATATGGATAAAACACTTAAACCGTTAGCAAAAAAATATGGGCTTACCCCAACACAGCTGCGCATATTGTACTATATAAAAAAACCCGGTTTAAAAACCATAGGTGCTATTGCAAAAATGGCCGGGATTGCTTGTACGAATACTTCTTCTATTTGTAAAAAACTGTCGCACATGGGCTTATTAAGGCGAACGCGCAATGAAAGTGACGAACGCATTGTAGAAGTTGAGCTTACGGACGAGGGTCATTATGCTGCCTGTGAAATTGAAAAATCTCTGTCTGAGGATATGATAAGCGGTGAAGAAATAAGGAAAATTAATATTATGCTTGAAAATTCTCTGAAACAAAAATAAAGGAAGTATTTTTGATGATAACGAAAAAAAGACGATTCGGGGACAGAAAGGATGCATTCCTTGTCAGAGATGCTGACACTATGCATGCCTTTACCCCATATCTTCTGCCAAACAGAACTGATAATGAAGCATTTATCAGCGAAGAAATTGATATTACTAATATAAATAAATTTTTGGAGAAAAAAAATCAGAATTCCCCTGAATATAAGTACACAATCTTTCACATTATTTCCGCGGCAATAGCCAAAACGATAACTTTAAGGCCTTATCTAAACAGATTTGTTGCCGGTCACCGGCTTTATGAGAGAAAGGATATTGTTCTTTCATTTGTTGCCAAAAAAGTTTTTTCGGATAATGGTGGTGAAGTTCTGATATTCCTCAATTGCAAGGATGACTGGACTATTGATACGATAAACAGCGAAATTTGCAAAAAAGTTTCAAAATATAGGGGCGAAACATCAGGAGATGATTATACTACAAACGTGCTTGGTATTTTGACAAAATTACCGAGAATTATTCTAAAAATAATTGTAGGCATTCTGAAAATGCTTGACTATAGCGGAAAGGTACCCGATGCAATAGGAAAAGAAGACCCATATTATGCAAGTGTTTTCATCTCAAATCTTGGCTCAATAAAGCTAAATGCAGGCTATCACCACCTGACAAACTGGGGAACAAATTCCATTTTTGTGGTAATTGGGCAAAAGCATAATGCCCCTGTATTTGATGATAACGGTAACGTAACAGTAAGAGAAGTAATTAATCTCGGTCTGACACTTGATGAGCGAATAGCCGATGGTTATTACTATTCGAAATCAATAAAGCTTTTCAAGCAATTGCTGGAAAACCCCGAATTGCTTGAAAAAGAATTTAAGGAGGACATTTGCTATGAGTAGTATGCCATGGCTTAAATACTACGGCAATGTACCCGAAAAACTTCAGTATCCCGATTATTCAATGTATGACCAGGTTCTTGAAACATCAATAAAATATCCAAAATATAATGCTCTGGACTTTATGGGCAAAAAAACCACATATAAGGCTTTGATTCTTGAAATCCATAAAGTTGCAAAAAGCTTTAAGGCACTCGGTATATGTGAAGGTGATAAGGTTACTGTATGCATGCCGAATGTTCCGCAAGCCGTATATTGTTTTTATGCATTAAACTTAATTGGCGCAATAGGTAACATGATTCACCCATTGTCAAGCGAAGGTGAAATTGAGTTTTATCTTAAGGACTCTCAGAGCGTTGCCGTGGTAACACTTGACCAGTTTTACGGCAAATTTGAAAATATCAGAAAAAATTATAAACTAAAAAACCTTATCATAACATCTGTGCGGAATGCGCTCAGCCCTTTGATGAAGCTCGGCTATGATTTTACTGAAGGCAAAAAAGTTGCCCCAATACCTAAAAATGCTGATGTTGTTATGTGGGACAGATTTATAGCAGAAGGCGAACTATACAGCGGTAAATATAAGCAAAACAAAAAGGGCAAAGACCCTGCAGTGGTATTATATAGCGGCGGCACCACAGGCACTACAAAGGGGATTTTGCTTTCAAACCTTAACTTCAATGCACTTGCGCTTCAGACAGCCGCAATGGGAAATTGTTGTGTTCCCGGTAATTCAATGCTTGCGGTAATGCCGATTTTTCATGGGTTCGGTCTTGGCGTTTGTATACATACTATGCTATCCTTTGGATGTAAATGTATCTTAATACCGAGGTTCAATGCACAAATCTATGCAAAATTGCTCAAAACTAAAAAGCCAAATTACATAGCCGGCGTTCCTACACTTTATGAGGCGATATTGCGTAATCCAGATATGGAATACGTTGATTTGTCTTGCTTACAGGGTGTTTTTTCCGGTGGTGATTCACTTTCTGTGGAGCTTAAAAAGCGATTTGACAAGTTTCTTTATGACCATAATTCAAAAGTTCCCATTCGTGAAGGTTACGGCACAACAGAATGCGTAACGGCAAGCTGTCTCACCCCCACAACGCAAACACGTGAGGGAAGCATAGGAATTCCGTTCCCTGATACGCTTTATAAAATTGTTAACCCTGAAAATTGTGAGGAAGTGCCATATGGCACAGAAGGTGAGATTTGCATAAACGGGCCGACGGTTATGCTGCAATATGTAAATCAACCGGAAGAAACAGCACACACGCTTAAAGCTCACAGCGACAAAAAGCTCTGGCTTCACACGGGTGACCTTGGTATTATGGATTCTGACGGTTTTATATATTTCAGACAGAGAATGAAAAGAATGATTATAACCTCAGGGTATAATGTATATCCATCTCAGCTTGAAAATATTATCGACGCTCACGATGCCGTTCAGATGAGCTGTGTTATAGGTGTTCCCGACCCATATAAAATACAGAAGGTAAAAGCATTTATTATGCTCAAACCCGGATATGAATTTACAGATGAGCTTAAAGAGAATATTATGGATTACTGCAAAAAAAACATTGCAAAATTCGCTATTCCATATGACATTGAGGCACGTGAACAGCTTCCTAAAACTCTTGTCGGAAAAGTTGCTTATAAAGTATTGGAACAGGAAGAACTAAATAAAAATAATGTGGTCAACGCACCTTCAGATGCTCTTGTTGCCAAAGCAAAATAAAAACAAAAAAGTTATCTGCACACGCTTATTTGATGGTTATTTAGATTATTAAATCTTTATCTTGGAGGTAATTTATGCATGCAGGGCACAGGCAGAGAATGAGAAACAGGTATTTACAAGGCGGTTTACAAAGCTTTTCACCCCATGAAGTAATCGAACTGATTTTGTATTATTCAGACCCGAGGGGTGACACAAATAACACAGCACATAAACTTATTGATCAGTTTGGCAGTGTGGCAAACATTTTTGATGCAAATATCAACGACCTGATTCAAATTGAAGGTGTAGGTCAACAAACAGCTGTCCTAATTAAGCTTATCCCAGACCTTTTCAATTATTATCACAAATCAAAATGGGAAACACATCCTGTGTTGTCCACTCCGGACTCGGCAGGTTTATACGCCGTAGATATGGTGGGTGAAGCGACTACTGAGGGCTTATACATAATTTCACTCGATAGTGCAAGACGTGTAATTAGTTTTTCCAAAATTGCAGAAGGAACTGTTTCAGATGTAATGATAAATACAAGGCTTATATTAGAAGCAGCAGTAAGATTACGTGCTGAAAGCGTGATTTTAGTTCACAATCATCCGACGGGACGGATTTACCCGTCTGACTCTGACCGTGAGATTACCTACTCCCTATCCAAAGCCTTTGATGCAATAAGCATAACTTTGCTTGACCATATAATTGTCGGCGGAAATGGCTATTACAGTTTTATTTTGGAAGGGACATTAAAATAAAAAAAAGAGAGATAGAAAATGAATATTAATAAAATCCTTGCTAAGGTTGACCATACAAATTTATCACAGACAGCTACATGGGCAGATATTAAAAAACTTTGTGATGAGGGCATAAAATATAAAACCGCATCTGTTTGTATTCCTGCTTTTTATGTAAAAGATGCAGCTTTATATGTAAATAATCAGTTGAAAGTATGTACTGTAATTGGTTTTCCTAATGGTTATTCAACCACAAAATCAAAATGCTTTGATACTTCTGATGCATTAGAAAACGGAGCTGACGAAATTGATATGGTAATAAATATCGGTTTGCTTAAGGATGAAAAATATCACTTGCTGTCAGAAGAAATTTCCGCCATCAAGAGTTTATGCGGAAATAATGTTTTAAAAGTGATAATAGAAAATTGTCTTCTCACAGATGAAGAAAAAATAAAAATGTGTGAAATCATTGCAAATTCCGGGGCTGACTATATTAAAACCTCAACGGGTTTTTCAAAGAGCGGCGCAACAGAGGCAGATGTTGCTCTTTTTTCACAGCATATAACAGGAAACCTTAAAATCAAAGCCGCAGGCGGCATACGTACGCTTGAAGATGCAGAAAAATTTATAAATCTCGGTGCTGACAGAATCGGAGCAAGTTCATTAATAAATAGTGCTCAAAAAAGTTTTTTTAAATAATAATAAATTAATTGTATTTTTCTTGAAATTATGATATAATTATTCACGAAAGTTTTCGCAAAACCATTTGTTCAGTATGCATTATTTATAATGAAATTATGAGTTACAAAAAGGAGTTTAGATGCAAATGATAAAAACAATCAATTTTTCCTATCAACAATTAAAAAATTTTTGCGATGCATCATTTGAAAAGCTTGGTTTTTCCGCCACTGACAGCAAAACAATAACAGATGTTTTGTTACTTTCTGATTTATACGGAATAGAATCACACGGGATGCAGCGGCTTGTGCGCTACCATAAGGGGATTGAAAAAGGTCTTATAAAAATAGATGCAAAGCCTGAAATTGTTTTTGAAACGCCCGTTTCCGCAGTTGTCGAGGGAAATGACGGTATGGGACAGCTCAATAGTGTATTTGCTATGAATACGGCTATAAAAAAGGCTAAGACCTCCGGTATTGGAATTACAAATGTGCGCAATTCAAATCATTTTGGAATTGCTGGATATTATGCTAAAATGGCTTGTGATGAGGGGCTTATCGGTTTTGCAATGACAAATTCTGAAGCTATAATGGTGCCTACGTTTTCAAGGATGGCGATGCTTGGCAGTAATCCTATTGCAATGGTTATGCCGGCAGACCCGTATCCTTTTTTCTTTGATTCTTCTACATCAGTTGTTACAAGGGGTAAACTTGAGGTTTACAATAAAAACGAAAAGCCGCTTCCAGAGGGTTGGGCGCTTGATAAAAACGGTAGAGGAACTACAAATGCGGCAGATGTGCTTAATAATATTGTTACAAAAGCAGGCGGTGGAATCGTGCCACTTGGAGGAGAATTTGAAAAGACAGGCAGCCACAAAGGTTATGGATACGGTATGGTTTGCGAGATTTTCTGTTCTATTTTATCTATGGGAATTACATCAAACCATACTCACATTGGCACAAAAGGCGGCACTTGCCACGGATTTGCAGCTATTGATCCTAAAATATTCGGAGACCCAGAGGAGATTAAAACGCATCTTTCAACATTTCTCACTGAGCTTCGTGAAGCACCAAAGGCTGAGGGGGCAGAACGTATTTACACACACGGTGAGAAAGAAATGCTGGCATATGAAAACAGAATGGATAACGGTATTGATATCAATATAAACACCGTTGCAGAAATGGTTGATTTTTGCGCATTTGTCGGGCTTGATGTGGCAGAGTATCTCGGCGAATTCAATCTTGATGATACAAAATCAGAAAGCTCGTATAAATAATAAAAGGACGTGTAAAAATGGACATTAAACAGGAAGCTTTAAAAAAACACTATGAATGGAATGGTAAAATCGAAGTAGTCTCAAGGGTAAAAGTTTTGGATTCAACCGACCTTTCCCTTGCGTATACACCCGGCGTTGCACAGCCGTGCCTTGAAATAGAAAAGGATATTACAAAGTCATATTCACTGACACGCCGTAATAACCTTGTAGCAGTAATCACAGACGGTACTGCGGTGTTAGGGCTTGGTGATATAGGTCCTGAGGCCGGCATGCCTGTTATGGAGGGAAAATGTGTACTTTTTAAAGAGTTTGCTGATGTTGATGCTTTCCCCCTCTGTATAAAGACAAAGGATGTTGATGAAGTAGTACAAACAATATATAACATTTCCGGAAGTTTTGGCGGAATAAATCTTGAAGATATTTCCGCACCCAGATGCTTTGAAATTGAAAAACGACTTAAAGAGATTTGCGATATACCTGTTTTTCACGACGATCAGCATGGAACTGCAATTGTTGTAGGTGCAGCACTTTTAAATGCACTGAAGGTTGTAAAGAAAAAAGCAGAAGATGTTCGTGTTGTAATAAATGGTGCAGGTAGTGCAGGAACAGCAATAGGGCTTCATCTTATGCGCCTTGGTGTAAAAAATCTTATTATGGTTGACCGTTTTGGCATAATATGCGAAGGTGACATTGCACTTTCCCCTGCACATGCAAAGCTTTCAAAGGTTACAAACTGTGACCGTATTTCAGGCAATCTTGCAGACGCTATGGAAGGTGCCGATGTATTTATCGGTGTATCTGCGCCGGGAATTGTTTCTGAGGAAATGGTTAAATCCATGGCAAAGGGTGCTGTTGTGTTCCCCATGGCTAATCCCACACCTGAAATTATGCCCGAACTTGCCGAAAAAGCAGGTGCGGCTGTTGTGGGTACTGGCAGAAGTGATTTTAAAAATCAGATAAACAATGTACTTGCTTTTCCAGGTATATTCCGCGGTGCGCTTGATGTGCGTGCATCAGATATAAATGAGGAAATGAAAAATGCAGCATCCTTTGCAATAGCATCTTTAGTATCTGAAAGTGAGCTTTCTGCCGATTACATAATTCCAAAGGCATTTGATAAGCGTGTAGGTAAAGCTGTGGCAGATGCCGTTGCAAAAGCCGCCAAAGAAAGTGGCGTCGTAAGAATATAGCGTTTATTAGCAATGAATAATTCATGAACCCAAACTAAAAAAGCTCCATGTAAAAAGGTGCGCTTCACATCACATCACTTGTGAAGGCACCTTTTTAATTTGTATTAATAAGAAAACTTTTCTATACAAACAGAACGCCGTTATCAGATAATTTATTTTGCAGCATTTTATAATCAGTGTTATTGTTATTGACAGATATAGCCGCGGCAACACCTGCAGCCTGACCTGTTAATGCACAAACCGGTATAACACGAGATACTTCCCAACCATCACCGCTTGCGCTTATTATTCTGCCTGCGGCAAGCATATTACTGAAATTTTTATTATAAAGGCTTGTAAAAGGAATATGATAATGCTTGCCCTTACCACCTGAGCGGAAATCACCGCACGAGCCTATGGAATTTTCAAATTTTTCCCCATCTATCGCCTTGAAATCGTATTCTCCTACAATGTGACGGATTTTTCTGTATTGCGGCATAAAAGGCAGCATTGTTATATCCCTTGAATCTTTGTCCTGCACCTTTATTTCGTCAAACAGCATCCTTCTTCCTGTTAAAACAAACTCGGTTATCTCCTCAGAAGTCAGACCGTGATGCATTTTCATGCCCTCTGGGTGACCTTTGCCGAGCAAATTGCTTCCCGCTCCAAACCATTTTCTGAGGCGAAGCATATCTTGCTTTTCTGTATATGATAAAACAGCTTCACTGTTTACACCGTGAGCTACAAACGACAAATAATTTTCTCCGATTTCAGTGGGTGCACCTGCCTTGGCGAAAACATCAGCATCTCCCGTTGCATCTATAA
The DNA here is from genome assembly GCA_964623915.1 of uncultured Oscillospiraceae bacterium. Classification (GTDB taxonomy): domain Bacteria; phylum Bacillota; class Clostridia; order UMGS1883; family UMGS1540; genus CAZUVQ01. The sequence goes on along the minus strand of CAZUVQ010000064.1, from coordinate 2,995 downwards.
CTGCTTTTGCTCCATAAAACACTCTGCCCTCTTTAGTTTCGGCAACTATTCCTTCGCATATACTGCCATTCATAACAGGGAATGTTGCAAGGCAATCTAATGCTATGTTTACTCCGCTTTCAGATATGTATTCATCAAGTGCCATTGCAAAAATAGTAGGCGAAAAATGTGTTGTATATCTTTTGGTTGTTTCTTTCGTATTGTCAGCATTTTTCCATACATCGGGCAAATCATCAAAGCCGTATTTTACAGCAAGCTGAATTAGTTCTTCTGCAATTCCCCCAACCATTTTTTTACCATTGCCGTCGCATAAAGGCTCATACCATGAAATTAGTCCTGCTGTTGCAAGCCCTCCTAAAACTATACTCTTTTCTATCAAAAGAGTTTTTGCACCTTCTCTTGATGCAGCAACAGCGGCGGATACTCCTGCAATTCCTCCGCCAACAACAATTACATCATAGCTGTCCTTTATTATTGTTTCCCTGTTATCAACGATATTCATAATTTAAAATCCCCTCACAAAGCGTTCAATAACCAATTGCAAAATTTCTGGCGAAAAAGATACAAAATATGATGTTAAGCCCGTAATACGAACAACTAAAAAAGGATGTATTTCAGGGTAATCAGATTTTTTACACAATCTAATTCGCCAGTTCCATTATAATTA
>CAZUVQ010000064.1:0-2318 GCA_964623915.1 uncultured Oscillospiraceae bacterium | reverse complement strand
ACTAATAGAATTATTAAAGTGCTATCTAGCTAATTTTTGTCAATATCAATTATTGCTAATATTTAAGCAAATAATTATAATGCCGTTTGTGTATCATTCGGTTCACCGTTTCTTGCCAAATCATACTCATTTGACCAATCCAAACCACGATATTCTTCTCCACGTGGGTCAGTTTTGATAAAATCTGTAAGCATATCAAGCATTTCTTCTGTCCAAGTATTACGGTCTATTTGAGCTGTTGTGAATTTGTTTTGCGTTATCATTTCAAAACCGAATATATCCTTTACTTGCGTTTTGGAAGCACCGTCAACAACCTCCTCAACAAGATGGCTCGGAATAAATAAAACCCCACCCCCTGCTCCGAAAACTATATCGCCGGGAAGGCATATTGCATTGCCAATGCGTGTTGGCGTATTAAAACCTGTCATAACAAAGTCGCGAATGGGTGTGGGGTCTATCCCTCTGTAATATACCTGAACTCCTTCTACCTTTTCCATTTGCTCGGTGTCACGAATACCACCCCAAATAACGCCGCCGCCTGTTTTAGTTTTTGTTTTAATTGCAGTTGTAAGATTTCCGCCCAAAAATGTGCCCTTGTAGATTTTATCATACATATCCGCAACCACAACATCACCCTCAACAAGGCTGTCTATTACCCATTGATTGTAATTGCCCTTTCTGCCTTCGTTCATTCCTATTTGAAACATAGTCTCATGAAGGTCGGGACGGGTGGGGCAAAATGTACAGGTTACTGCCCTGCCAATAAGCTTTCGTCCGTCATTATGTAAGGTTTTCAATCTGCCCTCAAATTGGCTCTCATAGCCTTTAACAAATATCGGTTTCCAAACCTCCTCCAAGGTAAGGCTTCGCAGGGCAGTTAAATATTTATCCGCCACCTTTGGTCTGCCATCAGGAAAACGCTCTCCCTTCCATTGGGGTGTAAGTGCTATAATATCTTCTTTTGCATTGAAATTCATAAATGCATACCTCCGTCAACAATTAAATCAATACCTGTTATATATCTTCCCGCTTCTGAGCATAAAAGCAAAATTGCCCCTTGGCAATCCTCAGCTTTTCCCTCAAAACCCAAGGGAATCCCATTTAAAATAAGCTTTCTATATTCTGCATCTGAAAGTGCCTTTTCATTTCTCGGTGTGGCTATAACTCCGGGTGACATATTATTCACTGTTATTCCCTCTGCTCCAAGCTGTTTTGCAAGGTTTGTTGCAAGGCTCATTTGCGCACATTTCGTAGCCGCATAAACCGCCATATCCTTATGAGGCTTATACTGCTGTACACTGCCGACGGTTATAATCCTGCCAAACTTTTGCCTTTGCATATACGGAGCATATTTTTGTATCAGCTCCAGAGTGCTTTTTAAATTAATCCTAACCTGTTTATCAAATTCTTCACTTGAAATTTCATTCCACGGCGTTCTATATTGCACCGAGGCATTTAAAATCAGTATGTCAACATCACCTGTTTGCTCATGCAGCTTTTCCGCACACCCGTCAAGTGATAAGTCCGCTACTGCTATTTCTGCATTGCCGCCTATTTCTTGGGCTGCTTTTTTACACTTTTCAACGCTTGTTGAACCATGAACAAACACAGTAGCACCATAGTCCGACAGGCATTTTGCTATTGCCTTGCCTATTCCTTGCGATGAACCTGTGACTAAAGCCGTTTTGCCTGTTATATCAAACATTCGCCCACCTCATATTCTTTGTTAAATTCCATTTCAAAGCTGTTATTAATCTGCGATGTGTATTTTTTCGGATCTTCCGTGTTGCTTGCGAACATACCGTAATGTTTTGGTATGCCAACCTTAGGCTTTATTATTTTCGTAAGTTTAACCGCTTCTTCAACATTCATATTGCCAAGCTGACCGTTAATGCAGATAAACATATAGTCTATATTATAGTCTTTAAGCATTTCTAACTTCTCATGGTAATATGTATCACCCGAAAAATATAATGTTTTCCCGTTATGCCTTACTACAAGGCCAATAGCCGGCACATTATGGTCCGCAAAAATCGCTTCAAGCTCAAAATCACCAGTCGTCACTTTATCCCCTTCATTAAATGCTTCTTTGTTCTTTACTCCAAGCTTTTCGAGATGCTCCATACAATCCGAAGGGGCATAGAACATCTTGCCTGTAAAATCCATTTCTGATATTGCATCAGGGTCCAAATGGTCAAGATGATTATGAGTGCATATAATTACATCTGATTTTAAATCTTGAGGTTTAACTGGACATTTAACCATTCTCTCACGTCCTGCAACCTTATTTACTATATCTGATAAATACGGGTCTATGC
>CAZUVQ010000063.1:0-10725 GCA_964623915.1 uncultured Oscillospiraceae bacterium | reverse complement strand
GCTTTCCGGCATCAATCATGAAATACTGCGTGATATGATGGCTGTGGATTATATATCAACAAACTCATCGGGAAATTTACCGCCCTGTCTTAAAATATATGATAACAGATTACGTCAAGCAAAAAAACTGATTAATAGGGATTACCCAGAGGCAAAAGGTGTAAAAAGAGGCATTGTCGCCATGTGCTCAGAAAATGCGGCGGTGTTTGCAGATTACACTGATTGCAATATGGTTACGTGTGAATATAAAACTACCAAGATACCTTTTTAATCGAAAAATAACTTTACAAAATAAATCGTATGTGCTATAATTCACTATGCAGGGTGGCGCAGTATCCTAGTCAGTTCTGTCTGTTCCCAAGACGGGCCTAAAAATCCGTATAAGGGCACATCGATGAAGTTCCTTGTGCAGGCTTTCGATGCCAGTCGGGGGTTTGTGCTGGGGGTTAAGGTTTTGGGGCGATTCGCAATGGCATGAGAATTCAACCCCATTACCGTGGAGACCTATGCATGTGCTTACGTCTGCTTGCCTTCGGGCAACACGACGAAGTACGTCTTAGGATTAAACCTGTTATGCGGTGCACTTTGCGCTGTGTACAGAGTAGCCTGCCTTGAGTGGCTATGAGGGATAACGGATCAGTTTTCCGGCTGTCGGCCAACAGACGGGGAATATTGCTGTTTGAAACCATATCTGCAAAAGAGGCTAAGAGCAGACGTGACTGTAGAGGAAAACTCCTAGGCTGTTCTTTCTTTGAAAAGTTTAGAGGATTGCAGTGCGGACTAAGTGGTAATCCGGTTCCGACTTTGTCGGGCTACGTTTAATGGGAAACCTCCCGAAGCGGCGACGCGCGGGAACGGAAGCGGGAAATCCTACTCGGACCTATGCCGTAAACTTTACTCTATACTTTGCCACCCAACATTTTATTTTGGAGAAAAAAATGGGAGATAACGAAAAAAAACGCAAAATAAAGGTTAAAAGTAATCATACAGGAAACAAACGTTTCAGCTTTCCGTGGCTTGTTAGCACGGTTTTGCTGACCTTTTTTCTGTCAGTTACTATAAGCTTTTTAACATCCTCAAGGCTAAATGATGTAGCACTTGAGGTTGCTTTTGTGATTTTGTTCGTTATTATTTTTATCGGAATATTATTTGATATAATAGGTACAGCTGTAACAGCATCAACATTGGCGCCCTTTCATGCCATGGCTTCAAACAGGGTGAAGGGCTCAAAAACAGCTATAAAGCTCATTAAAAATGCTGAGAAGGTTTCAAATATATGCAATGATGTTATCGGTGATATATGCGGTATCATAAGCGGAACCATTGGAGCTGTAATAGTTACTGAATTATGTTATGTACATAACTTTGATTTCCTTCCCGTAAGCCTGCTTGTGACAGGCACGATATCAGCTCTTACGGTAGGGGGAAAAGCAATGGGGAAAACGGGGGCAATCAATAGCTGTAATGCGATTGTATTTTTTGTTTCTCGTATTCTTTCTGTATTCGAGAGGAAAAAGAAATGAAAGCAGTACTGCCTTATATAAATAGCCCGGAAGACTTGAAAAAATTATCATATAATGAAATAAACGCCCTTATTCCCGAGATAAGAGAGTTTCTTATAAAAAATGTTTTAAAAACAGGAGGTCATCTTGCCTCAAATCTCGGTGTAGTAGAACTAACGCTTGCACTGCACCGTGTTTTTAATGCACCGGCAGATGATATTATATGGGATGTAGGTCATCAGTGCTATGTTCATAAAATGATAACCGGAAGGCTGGAAATGTTTTCCACACTTCGCCAAAAGAACGGGTTGAGTGGATTTCCAAAAACCTCAGAAAGCATTTATGATACGTTTGAAACAGGTCATTCAAGCACGTCACTTTCCATAGCAAACGGTTTTGCTATGGCAAAACGCTTATCAGGTGATAATGGACAGGTTATAGCAGTTGTAGGGGATGCATCCTTTTCGGGCGGACCTTCTATGGAGGCATTGAACTGCATTTCCCAGACAAAACAAAAGGTTATTATTATATTAAATGACAATCAGATGTCAATTGGCAAAAATATGGGTGCTGTCGCAAAATATCTCAATCGTGTGCGTACAAAGCCTTCATATTACAACATAAAACAAAACACTGAAAGCTTTCTTGACAAAATTCCTTTGATAGGCAAAGGAACAAAAAAGATTGTCAGAAAACTCAAGGGTACAATAAAGTATATGATAACGCCGGGCATTCTTTTTGAACAGCTTGGCTATAAATATTTTGGCCCTGTGGACGGGCATGATATAAAGGCCCTTGAAGAAGCTTTTTCACAGGCAAAGAAAATCAATAACCCTGTCATTGTTCATGTATGTACCACAAAGGGCAAGGGCTATGAAAATGCCGAAAAATTCCCTGATGAATATCATGGTGTTTCGGCATCTACAACAAAAGGTAAAACTTTTACAAATCAGCTTGGTGAAACAATGCTCTCTCTTGCGGCTGAAAATGAAAAGGTTGTATCTGTATGTCCTTCGATGGTAAAATCATGCGGTCTATATGGTTTTTACGAAAAGTATCCGGAAAGAGCTTTTGATGTTGGAATTGCAGAGTCACACGCTGTGATTTTTGCTGCTGCCATGTCAAAAAAAGGATATATTCCCGTGGTTTCTGTGTATTCATCTTTTCTGCAAAGAGCCTATGACAGTATATTGCATGACGTTGCGCTTGGCTGTCGCCATGTTGTTTTTGCTATTGACAGGTCCGGTGTTGTTGGGGCGGACGGTGAAACGCATCAGGGGATTTATGACATTTCTTTTCTTTCGCATATTCCCGGTTTAATAATCTTAGCCCCGTCGGACTGCCGTGAGCTTGACTATATGCTTAGATATGCTGTGAATGAAGCAAAATGTCCCGTAGCAATACGCTTTCCAAAGGGGACATACCCCGATATTAATACGAGCGATAAAATAAGTGCAGAAGTAATAAGGCCGGGTAAATATGTAACTTTAGCGGCACTTGGTAGAATGGTACATACGGCTTTGGATGTTGCCGATAAGCTTTCAGAGGAGGGTATGTGTGCAGAGGTTATTACGCTTAAATCTGCAAAACCATTAGATTTTAAAACCTTGGTTTCGTCCGCTGAAAAAACAGGATATGTTGCTGTGCTTGAAGACAATATAAAATCCGGCGGAGTAGGAAAAGCAGTTGCGGCTTACTTTGCCGAAAACAAAATTAATATTATGTTTGATTCATTTGCGTTCCCCGATACTTTTATTCCTCAGGGAAAATGCAGTGAGCTTTTCGCTGATTACTGTCTTGATGCCGGAAGCATCTGTAATAAAATCAAAGAGAGAAAAAAATATGAAAATAAGGCTTGATCAGTATTTGACCGATAAGGGTTTTGCAGAAACTCGTTCAAAGGCACAAGCACTTATTATGTGCGGTGTTGTATATGTCAATGAGCAAAAAACTGATAAGGCGGGTACTTTTATAAATCAAAATGATAACATTGAGGTCAGACAGTCCCTCAAATATGTTTCACGCGGCGGTTTAAAGCTTGAAAAGGCAATGAGTGCTTTTGGGATTACTCTTAGCGGTAAAATATGCATGGATATTGGTGCATCTACAGGAGGGTTTACCGATTGTATGCTGCAAAACGGTGCCGCTCATGTCTTTTCCGTTGATGTGGGATATGGTCAGCTTGCATGGAGCCTTAGGACAGACCCCCGTGTTACAAATATGGAACGCACCAACATACGTTTTGTGACAGCGGAATCAACAGATAATGTATATCTTGATTTTGCCAGCGTTGATGTTTCTTTTATTTCATTAAAGCTGATTTTTCCTGTTCTGCAGATTCTGTTAAAGGAAAACGGTGAATTTGTCTGCCTTATCAAACCGCAGTTTGAGGCAGGAAGGGAAAAGGTCGGCAAAAATGGTGTTATCAGGGAGCCGCAGACACATGTTGAGGTTATAGAAAGCGTTACAAAATATGCAAAAGAAAACGGATTTATTATAAAAGGGCTTGATTATTCACCGATAAAAGGGCCAAAGGGCAATATAGAATATTTGCTATATGCCGCAAAAACAGGAGAGCAAGCTTTTTATGATGTCAATGAAACAGTTGATTTTGCACATCAAAATGCAAAGTAGCCAATATCTTTATGCCGTTTAATTACCGGGAGGATAAAATGGATAGATTAGTAGTTTTAGTAGCAAAGATTTTTTGCATTGCCGCAAGGTTATTAGGGGGCGGCACAAGTATGCCGGGCAAGTTCGCCATGCACCTTCGCCCCAAAATATTGCATTATCTCACACGAGACTGTACGGTGATTTTAGTTACAGGAACAAACGGAAAAACAACTACTTGCGCGCAGATAACATCAATACTGAAAGCGGCAGGGTGTAATGTTGTAAATAACGGCAGTGGTGCTAATATGAAATCAGGTATTGTTTCGGCACTTATTGAGGGGTTTCCTGTTTTTTCTAAAAGAAAGACTAAAAGCTGTGCCGTTATTGAAACAGACGAGGCATTTTTACAGTATATTACAAGTGAGATAACTCCTGAAATTATTGCTGTCACCAATCTGTTTCGTGACCAGCTCGATCGCTACGGAGAGGTTGACAAAACTTTTAAGCTCATAAAAAAAGGCTGTGAATTAACGCCCACAACAACACTTGTATTAAACGGCGATGAATCCATTTTTTCGGATTTTATGCCTAATATGAAAAAATACTTCTTTGGTTTTCGATTAAATCCCTTTTTTGAAGGAGCAGATGAGCTTCATGCTGAGGGCAGGTATTGTGCAAGCTGTAATAAGCCTTATATTTATAATTTCAGAACATTCAGTCATTTGGGAGACTATTGCTGTGAATCCTGTGGAAAAAAACGGTCAAAGCTAAGCCTTGGTGTTGACAAGGTTCCTGTGCTTACTGCCGACTATTCACAAGTTTCATTTGACGGACTCGAAGTTTCAATACCAATGCCAGGTGCTTATAATATTTATAATGCACTTTGTGCTGCAACTGTTGCAGGTGCTATGGGTGTTTGCCCTGATGATATTAAAAAGGGTATTGAAAATCAGGGGAGCAAGTTCGGCAGGCAGGAAACCGTCATGGTTGACGAAAGAGAAGTAAGAATTATCCTTGTAAAAAACCCGGCAGGCTGTAATGAGGCTATTAATTCTGTGCTTCCCGACAAGGAAAAAATTCAGTTTTGCTTCCTTGTTAATGATAATCCTGCTGACGGTACTGATATATCCTGGCTTTACGATGCACAATTTGAAAAGCTTGCCAAAATGGATTATCAGAACGTTTTAATTGGTGGCATTAGAGCATATGATATGGGAATCAGGCTTAAATGTGCAGGTTTTGACCCTGGCAGGATAACAATTGCGGATGACTATGATAGCGTTTTATATTCCATAAGAACAAATCTTATAGGCAGAATATATCTCTTTACTACGTATACGGCTATGACGTCATTTAGGAAATTTCTTCACAAAAAGAAGTATATTTCTACTTTGTGGGGAGAAGATTAAGTATATTAATAAATAGACGTTAAGGAGAACATTATGAACCTGACAATTTACCATATGTACCCTGAGTTATTAAATATGTACGGCGATATTGGAAATATTAAAATACTCCTGTACCGTGCAAAGCAAAGAGGGATTGAGGTTTCTTTGAAAAACAGCTCGTTAGGGGATGACTTTGAGCCCGAAAATGCTGATATCGTAATGCTTGGCGGAGGACAGGACTTTGAGATGAAGGTTGTGTCCGAAGATATTAAAAACAGGAATATTGAACCTCTTAGGCAATATATTGAAAATGAGGGTGTTATGCTCGCTGTTTGCGGTGGTTATCAAATGCTTGGTGAATGTTACTTAGATTTTGACGGGAAAGTGGTTGATGGGCTAAAAATATTGCCGCATTATACTGAAAACGGCGAGGGACGGCTTATAGGCGATGTTATTATAAACATTGACGGTTATCATGCAATAGGTTTTGAAAATCACGGTGGCAGAACGTATATCGGAAATATGCAGCCTTTGGGGGAGGTTCTTCACGGTTTTGGAAACAACGATACGGATAAAACGGAAGGCCTGAAATACAAAAATACATATTGTACATATCTGCACGGTCCATTTTTGTCAAAGAATCCTAAAATTGCAGATGAATTAATTGAAAAAGCACTTGTAAAAAAATATGGGGAGATACATTTAACGCCTCTTGATGATGATTTTGAGGAAAAGGCAAGACGTGTTATTTGTAAACGGTACGATATTATATAAGAAAGGTTTTTGGAAATATGAAAAAGCTATTAATATTTTTTCTTGCATTGTTTTCTGTTGCAAGCTTATGCGGATGCAATAGGGTAGGGGAAGAACCCTTGCCGCAAAACAGTATTTCATACAACGAAAAGGGAGAGGTCATAAAAGAACCTATTAAAGAGCAAAATGCCGGTTCGGAGGCAGTAAAAAAAGCTGATTCAGGCGTTAAAATATCATACGATGTTCCTACTGGTGCTAATGCGGCCGGTCTTAAGACGACTGTTCTCACATATTATTTTGAAAATGATAAAATATGTGCATTAAGGGTTGAGAATACTTACGACACACCCGAAACGGCAAATAATGCCGCAAAGGATTTTGCCTCAAAGGTGGAATCATGCAAAGAGGTTACTGTATCGGATAGAACAATCAGGTACTATTCATCTGAAAACGGTATTTCAACATTATCGGATATGACACGGGACTCGCTTAAAGAGGTTGCTGAAACCATGGGCGGAACATATGAAGAATTTTAAATACAACTAACAAAATATTTTTTGCATATTAAAACTTTGCGCTTTACTCTAAAATTCCCTCAAATTAATTTTGCGGGAATTTTTTTATCTTCTCTCAGAAACTTAATTTTAGCATAAAATCCTGTTGACAAAGCAATTTAAAAGCTGTATAATTAAATCGAAACTAAAAAGAAACATAAGCGAAAGGTTTTAAAAATTATTTTTTTGCAATAATAGAATTTATAGCATTAAAGGAGAAATAATGGATATTGATGAAAGAAAACAAAAGATAATCGAAATGCTTAATAAAAACAGTAAGGTTAAAGTAAATGAGCTGAGCGAACTTTTTAAAATTTCCGAAGTAACCATTAGGATGGACTTGGCTGATTTGGAGGCAAAAGGCTTACTTTCCCGTGTTCATGGAGGTGCTGTGAGCTCATATAGAACATATTTTAATATGAATTTACAGCAGCGTCTTAATACAAACCAGTCCGAAAAGCAGGCGATTGCCGAAGAAGTAGCGAAGATGATTGAAAATAATGATACAATTATGTTTAATTCGGGAACTACAAACCTGACGATATTCCGTATGCTTTCTAGTCAATTAAATTTAAACATCGTTACAAATTCAGTTTCTATAGCAATAGAAGCTGGTGCAAACCCAAATTTTAATGTGATACTGATAGGCGGTTCAATCAATTCAAAATATCAGTTTACATATGGTGACGATGCCAATGCGCAGCTTGAACGTTACCATGCAGATAAGCTTATTTTGTCAGTAGACGGTATATGTGCCGACAAAGGGTTGACTACTTATTATGACAAAGAGGCCGAGCTTGACAGAATAATGCTTGCTCAATCAAACCTGAGTATTGTAGCTGCAGATTTCACAAAAATCGGCAGGATGGCATTTGCGGAAATTTCGCCTATATCTGCGGCTGACTTTATCGTGACAAATAAAAACACACCAAAAAATGAGATTGATTGTTTAGAAGAATCCATAAACAGTATCATATTGGTGTAAAAAGGGTGATGATTTTTAAATGAAATTTACAGCAGCAGGCGATTTGCTTGTTCAGCGAAGAATGCCTGCAGAATATGATGGGTTTAAAGAGATTAAAAGCTATATAGAAAAGGGTGACGCAAGGTTTGTAAACCTTGAAACAACGTTGAATTATGAAGGAGAATGCTATGCTTCGCAGTATAGTGGAGGTACTTATTTGCGAGCAAATCCGGAAATTTTAGAATATGTTAAAAATTATGGATTTAATATGTTATCGTTTGCAAACAACCACACAATGGATTTTTCTTATGAGGGCTTGCAAAAAACCTTGGAACATATTAGAAAATTTGGTATTGTAAATTCAGGTGTAGGTGAAAATTTAAGCCGTGCAGCAGCCCCTGATTATTTGGAAACAAATAAAGGAAGGATTGCCCTTATAAGTGTTACAACATCTTTTAATCCGGCTGCAATGGCGGGAGAGCAATCACGCAGAGTTAAAGGCAGACCGGGAGTAAATGGACTCAGATTTGACGAGACAATTATCGTTACCAAAGAACAAATGAACACAATAATGAAGGTAGCAGAAGAAACCGCAGTGAATGCACAAAGGGATATTGTGCGAGCCGAAGGCTACCTTTTACCCGTTCCTGATGGGTGCTTTGATTTTGGAGATATTCATTTTAAGGTAGGAGAAAAAGCAAGACGAGTTACAAGCATAAATAAAACTGATATGGCTCGCATTGAAAAAGCGATATATGAGGCAAAACTGCAGGCTGATTATATAATTGTTTCTGTTCATTCTCATCAGATTGAAGGGACAAGCAAAGAAAATCCTGCTTCGTTTTTAGAGGATTTTGCACATAAATGCATTGATAATGGAGTTCATGCGGTTATAGGACATGGACCGCACTTATTAAGACCTATCGAGATATATAAGGGAAAACCAATTTATTATTCTTTGGGTGATTTTGCGCTACAGCTTGAAAATGCGGCTTTTGCACCCGAGGATTTTTATGCTACATATGGATTAACATCAAATGCAACAATGCATGAGCTGTTTAAAACACGTTCAAACGATTTTACAAGAGGATTAATGACAGATAAAAGAATGTTTGAAACTATAATTCCATATTGGGAAATGGAAGACGGAAATTTGACAAAGCTTGAGCTTATGCCTGTTGAGTTGGGGTTTGAAAAGCCACGTTCCCAAAGCGGATTGGCAAGACCGGCAACCGATTTAAGTTTTGTAAAAAGGCTTGCAGAAATGTCTGAGCCGTACGGTGTTAAAATGAAGATAAAAGGCGGCATTGTTATGTGCGAATGGAAGTGAAACCATGGAAAAATTATTTAACATTATTGAACAAAATACCGATACATATAAACAATTTTGGATAGATATTTGCAATATTGAAGGCATATCCGCCGATAAAGCAGCCGTTGATGAAGTTTCATCGTTTATTGAGAAGTTTTGCTGCAATAAGGGCTTTGATGTAAAACGATTTCCATTTGAAAAAGCAGGTGACTGCTTGATAGTGGAAATGAATGCGGATAGTAATGAAAAAGGATTTGTATTTTTGGCACATATGGATACCGTTCATGAAAAAGGCAAGTTTGGAAGCCCGGCTGTTACCGAAAAGGATGGTATTCTTTATGGACCGGGTGTTATTGACTGCAAGGGTGGAATAGCAGTTGCTCTTTTGACGATGCAAGCTTTAATGGAAGTGGGGTATAAAAAGCACACAAGGCTTATATTAACATCGGATGAAGAAGTAAGCGGACGGTTAAGCGGCGAAAAAGGTATTGAATTTATTAAAGAATATTCACGCGGCTTTACTGGGGCTTTTAATTGTGAGGTTGGCATATGCGGGGCTATTACGGTAGGAAGAAAGGGCATTTTATGTCAAAAAATTGATATAACCGGCAAAGCTTCTCATTCGGGAATAGCATATTTTGAAGGTATAAGCGCTGTTAAGGAAGCTGCATACAAGATAATCGAAATTGAAAATCACAGCACAGAAGGCGGAACAACATATAATTGCGGCTTGATTTCTGGCGGCGAGTTAGCAAACATTGTTCCTCAAAAGTGCAGTTTCTTACTTGATACAAGGTTTGCAACGATTGCCGATATGGAAAAAGCAATAGAGTTTGTTAATTCTATTGTTCATAAAAGCTTTGTGAATGGAACTAAATCAGTAGTTACTCCAATTAGTAAGCGTATGCCTATGGAAAGAACACAAGATAATGAAGAATTATTTAATAAAATTAAGGAAACATGTGACAAATACAATTTAGAAAAGGTTGAACCTGTGGTAAGTGGCGGCGGCTCGGATTCTGCATATACGGTTATGGCAGGTGTGCCATCAGTTTGCTCAGTTGGTACAATAGGAGATTATTGTCATACCGAAAATGAATATGCTGAAATTGCATCACTTGCAAGACGTGCAAAAATGCTTGGTGCAACAATCACAGAACATAAATAAGAAAATGATTATCTTTACAACAAATCGAATTGAAAATAATGAAAGGTTAGGCGAAATCAAATGGAAAATAGGCTTTTAATAGGTTGGGCGGAAGAGAGTATTACACCGGATAAAAAAATTAAACTTGCAGGTCAATTTTTTGAAAGAATTTCAGAATATGTGGAAACACCGATTACTGTTACCGCAATGGCGGTAGAATCAGGTGCAGAGCAAATGGTTATCTGCTCTTGTGATTTGGTAAGCATAGGTGACAATTTAGTTAGACTGGTCAGAGATAATCTTAGTGGAAAAGTGGATGGACTTAATGTCAATAAAATTATTATTAATGCAACTCATACACATACAGCAATGGTGTATGACAGAAAGGGCACAGCTTCTTCAGGCTCGTCCTTGGATGTTTTAAAACGCTATTTGCCAGAAGATAAAGCATATGTTGAAAAGGTTTCTTCTGATGACATAATGAATCCGCAA
>CAZUVQ010000062.1:0-10814 GCA_964623915.1 uncultured Oscillospiraceae bacterium | reverse complement strand
GAAGGATATATAATGTTGAAGGTAGCAACTACTAAAGAATGGAGATTAATATGAAAATATTGTATCTTATCAATCACGCCGGTAAAGCCGGCACAGAAAAGTATATATACAACCTCGTATCGTATTTTCACAAAAAACGTGCAAAGTGTTATTTTGCCTACAACGAAGCAGGGCTGCTTTCTGAGCAGATGGCAGAAAAAGGCATAAAATCATACCATCTTCCCATGAAAAACCCTTTTGATTTAAAAGCGGCAAAGCACCTTGCTAAAATATGCCGCGAGGAAGGGATTGATATTGTTCATACCCAATACCCGAGAGAAAATTATATTGCCATCCTCTCAAAGCTTTTCGGCAGTAAAATTAAAGCTGTCTATACTTGTCATTTGACTTATTATCCGGCTAAAATCTGGTTTCTTATGAACAGATTTGTTATGCCCTTCAATGACAGGATTATCGCTGTGTGTAATTACGGTAAAGCAATTTTAGGAGAAATCGGTGCGCCACTTAAAAAAGTAACAGTAATTTATAACGGGATAATACCAACTGGTGACTCTGTTCATAACAAGGATATTATTCATGAGCTAAATTTACCCGAAGATACGTTTGTTATAACAACCCTGGCACGCCACAATGAGGAAAAGGGGCTTCCCTTCCTTGTTCGCAGCATGAAAGCTCTGAAAAACAAAACTGACAGACCCCTCGTCTGCCTGATAGCGGGTGACGGACCTCTGTTCTCACAAACATGTGATTATATTGAAAAATTAGGTGCCTCTAAATATGTAATCCCATTAGGTTTTAGAAGTGATTCAGAAAATATTTTAAATGGAAGCCACGTTTTTGTGAACAGTGCAAAATGTAATGAGGCTTTAAGCTTTGCAATTTTAGAAGGTATGGGACATGGTTTGCCCATAGTAGCAACAAATATCGGCGGTAATCCTGATATTGTGAAGGAAGAATACGGCAACGGAGTTCTTGTCCCGTATGGAGATGAAGAAGCAATGGCAAATGCGATTTATGAGCTTATGACAAACGAGAAGTATTATAAAAGCTGCTCGGAAAACTCCAAAAAGACAGTCAATAATGTTTTTAACCTTGAAAAACTGCTTGAGGACACATTTAATATTTATACATTTTAGGGAGCCCATTATGAAATACAATTATAATATTACAAGAGCAGGCATTATTGCCGCAGTTTATATAGCATTAACTTTATTGTTGGCACCCATTAGTTACGGTCCCGTGCAGTGCAGAGTATCTGAAGCACTTTGTATTTTGCCACTGTTTTCGCCAACATCCGTCTGGGGTCTTTTCGTTGGTTGCTTGATATCAAACATCCTATCAAGCACTTTGGGTATAATAGACATTGTTTTTGGTTCACTTACAACACTTATTGCAGGGTATCTGACATATAAAGCAAGAAAAAAACCGCTTTTAGCGGCTTCTTTCCCTGTAATACTAAATGGTCTTATAGTTGGTGGCTATTTGTCATACTTTTTTCCCGAAATTGCAATATGGTATTCTATGATAACTGTTGCGGTAGGAGAAGCCATAGCGGTATATCTTATTGGTATCCCATTTTATCACATGACGAAAAGGAAATTAAATAAATTGTTCTGATTTATTTTGCATTTACCTTCTTATCTGTGCTTCTTCGGAAAAAGAACAAATATTGCTGGGCGATACCCGCATAATCCCCGTACAATTGTCTGCCAATTTTTGCTGCTTCGTTTTCACTGCAACCGTAAAGCTCGCTCATTATGCGCTTTACCCATACGTCGGCTGGGAACACATCAAACCTGCCCATGGAAAAAAGCAGAATACAATCGGCAACCTTCGGCCCTACACCGCTTATTTTGCACAGCTCCCTTTTTGCATCCTCATAGGGTAATGATTCGATTAGTTCTTTATCAATCTGCCCGTCATTAAAGGCGTTTATTGTTTTTGCAATGTATTTTGCCCTGTAACCGCATTTTAAAGGAGACAGCATTTCTTCCGTAATACCTTTCATATCAGCCGATGAGGGGAATGAATAGTAATCCCCATCATGATGCGGAATCTTTTTTCCGAACAAACCGCAAAGCTTTTCAATAATTCCCTGAATACGAGGTATATTGTTGTTCGCGGAAATTATAAAGGATATCACACATTCAAAAAAATCCTGTTTTAAAATCCTTATACCTTCGCCATACAAAACAGCAGGGAAAATCACAGGGTCATCTGACAGAAAAGTTATTATTTTTGAATAATCCCTTTCCATATCAAAATATGTGTGCCATACCTTTTTATATTCATCTATATCGGTGCCTTCTAATAAAATATCATTTCCTTTACTGGAAACCGTGAGCACCCTATCCCCCACAACACCACGGAATCTGTCTTCACCATATAAATTCCACCGGAAGCACTGTCCGCACGTAAAAATCTTCTCAGGTTCAAAATTCTTTGTGTCACTTATTAAAACACCATTTTTTGTTGATTTAATGTTCTTCATTATTCTTTATATTCGACCTTCACATTTACTGATTTAACTTCATCTTTCACCGACAAACCCTCCGGCAGATTTAAGGCCGCTTCTTGTTCCTTGCTGTTTTCTGTTACGTAAAGTGTATGGGTTTCTATGTTTTCAAGAGTATCTAAAATTGAAACAGACCCCTTTACCTTTATTGTTTCAGGTGAAATTGTGATTTTCCCGATTTCCCCTTCGCCTGTGTTTTCAACCTTTGCCACTACGGCAACCTCTTTTTCACTCAAAATTTCTATATTTACATTTGTATAGGTATTAGAAATAGACAGGTCATTTCCGCTGTAATACGTATTATCATCAAGTAAAATTTTTATTTCAGCAGGGTTATTTATTATTATTTTCCTGTTATTTATATCCACATCTGCACTGCAGCCGGAAACTCTTTTAACAAGGTCATCAGGTCCTGTCACAATAACCTTGCTTATGCTTGAAGTTATTTCTCCTATTTCACATCCCTCAGGCAAAGTGCCCGATGTTGTAATCTTTACGTCAAAATTTTTAGCAACAAGCCTTGCAACTTCTGTTGAAACAATATAAGGCTTCTTATCAACAACCTCAAAACCGTTTATCGGAAAACTTATGGAATATGACAAACTATAATGCCCCATTTTTTTTATAGTCGCCAAGTCAACATTTGCAATAATATCATCTGATGTCAGCCCTAAAATATCTCCTCTTGTTCCCCTGACTTTTATTGATACAGTTTTTTCCTCCGTATCAGTTATTCTTTTTACATTATAATTTTCAAGATTATCGTTAACATAAGTAATGGGGACACCTTCAAACCAGAATTCTGTTTTGGGATTTTCTTCAAATGATACAAAAAGCCAGAGGCCAATTGCTATAAGAAGAGAAATAATTTTCAGCACATGGTCGGGAAATCTTATTTTTTTACCCATTTGAATCTCTCCTTCCAGTTTTTGATTTCTTCCTTCTGAGAGTCATTACTCAGGTATTTAATCAAGGCATCCCTAAGAGAGTTACCCGACAGGCTTCTTGCCATATCCCCGTTATAGGCAAGAGAAATTTTACCGGTTTCCTCACTTACGACGACAACAACCGCATCAGAATTTTCCGTAACGCCCAAAGCTGCCCTGTGTCTTGTGCCAAGCTCACGGCTCAAATAATCGTTCTGAGTAAGCGGCAGAATACATGCCGCTGCCTCAATCCTGTCATTGTTTATTATAACGGCACCGTCATGTAACGGTGTATTAGGAATAAATATATTTACAAGTAATTCTGCACTGACCTTGGCTCCGATATATGTGCCGGTATCTACAATTTCTCCAAGCTTTGTATCACGTTCTATTACAATTAATGCGCCCACTTTGTCAAGGGACAGGCTTTGCGCTGCACGGCAAACCTCATCAATCATAATTAAGGCTTCGTCATCCATCACGTTAAACAGGCGGCTTATATTGCTTCTGCCGATTTTTTCAAGTGCCCGCCGGAGCTCCGGCTGAAATACTACAAGGAGTGCCACAACGCCTACCTGCAAGGTATTTCTCAATATGTAATTAATTGTGTTAAACTGAAGCCAGCTGCTAAAAAGAGTTAAGAGCACTAAAACCGCAATACCCTTGACAAGTTGTCCAGCTCTTGTTTCCCTTACAAGCTTAATTCCTTTGTAAAGAATAAATGTAACAAGAAATATATCAATAACATCCGTTATACGATAAACAGAAAAGAACTTTTTTAGCGCATCAAATACCGTTGCCATAAATTCCACATAATCACTCCTTCGCAAAAATTACATTATTAATTATATTATACACATAATAACAAGAAAATTAAAGGTGTTTTGCTCAAATAATTATTAATTTTTTGTTACAATTTGAAATTAATAGTATATGCGCCTGCTGTATACTATTGACAAAACCTGAAATAAATTATAATATATATAATCATAGGGGAAAGAAGGGAAAATGTGAAAGAGGCAAAATCAAAAAAACGCCTACAAATTGAAGAAGAAATCAACAGCATAGTAATGAGAGATATACGTGCTATTTTAATAGATAACTTAAGGAAAAGAAATAAAAGGCTTGGAAAATTTTTCTGTGGTGATGCAATTTTGCTTATTGAGCCTATTGGGAATAGAATTAAATCTGAGGATGATGATTATCTTTACAGGTGTGCAAAAGGCAATGTTATTCAAATAACACGACACGGTTATTTTATTGAAGGGAAAAGTAGAACCGGCCGCACCACGAGAGAATTTGTAAATAAAGCTCATGTAATAAACGGAACGGTTAAAATTGTTCATGCATAAAAAGGAGCAGCTATGATTTATTTCGATAACAGCGCAACAACAAAACCGTCCGAAACAGCAGTAAACGCAGTGATGAAAGGCTTATCCTTATACGGAAATCCGTCATCCGCTCACAAGGTCGGCAGAGAAGCAGCCCATGAATTAAAAGAAGCACGGCAGGCTGTTGCCAAAGCACTTCACACAAAAGCCGATAACATATATTTTACATCAGGCGGCACAATGTCTGATAACATTGCTGTGTTTGGCGGCGCAAAAAAAGGAGTGGGAAATCATATTGTAACCACTGCCATTGAGCATCATGCA
The DNA here is from genome assembly GCA_964623915.1 of uncultured Oscillospiraceae bacterium. Lineage (GTDB taxonomy): Bacteria > Bacillota > Clostridia > UMGS1883 > UMGS1540 > CAZUVQ01. Next base: position 5,718 of record CAZUVQ010000062.1, on the reverse strand, counting down.
GTTTTAAATTGCTTTGATGAGCTTTCAAAACGAGGCTTTGATGTATCTTATATTGTTCCGGAAAAAGACGGTAACATTCCGATAGAAAAAATTGAGCAGGCACTGAAATCCACAACGTCTTTTGTCAGCATTATGACTGTGAATAACGAAACGGGCGCAATTATGCCGATTGAAAAAGTCCGTGCTGTAATAGACAGAATATGCCCTCGTGCCATTTTTCATACGGATGCGGTGCAGGCTTTTGGCAAAACTGAGCTCCTCCCCGAGCTTTTGGGGATTGATATGCTAAGTATCAGTGCTCACAAATTTCATGGTCCAAAGGGCGTCGGAGCTTTGTATATCAGAAAAGGGCTTTCCATAAATCAAGTATTGTTCGGTGGCGGTCAGGAAAAAAACATTCATTCTGGAACGGAAAATTTAGCAGGTATAATGGGTCTTGCGGCAGCTGTTTCAGGCTTTGATTATGACAGCAACACTGTCATAAATATTAATGAATACCTAAGGGGAGAAATAAAAAAGTTCCCATATGCACAAATAAACAGCCCCGAAAACAGCTCACCTTTCGTCTTGAATGTTTCCTTTGGTGTTATTCCGTCTGAAGTAATTTTAAATGCACTTGCATGCGAGGATATATGTGCTTCTGCAGGCTCAGCCTGTGCCAACAACCGTTCCGGCGAAAGCTATGTTTTAAAGGCAATGGGCATAAGCCCGAAAAGTGCTGTCCGATTCAGTTTTTCAAAATACAATACCATGGGCGAGGCAAAAAAATGCGCTGAGGTTTTGCATAAAATCATACCAACGCTTAATAAGGTAGTCGGAGGAAATTAATGAAAGAAATTATTCTGATAAAGTACGGTGAAATTATTTTAAAGGGTTTAAACCGTCATATATTTGAGGACAAACTTGTAAATAACATAAAAAAAGCAATAGATAACAAAGCCCACATCTACAAATCACGTGCAACCATTTATGCAGAACCCGATGAGGGTGTAGACAACGATATATTAGTTTATAAAATATCGCGGGTTTTTGGTGTTGTTTCTGTAACGCGCGCCGCCATTTGCGAAAAGGATTTTGATTCCATTTCCGATTGTATCGGCGTTTATCTGAAAAATATTCTCTCCGGTGCAAAAACCTTTAAGGTTGAAACAAAGCGTGCAGACAAAACATATCCTATAAAATCACCTGAAATTTGCAGCGAGCTTGGAGGCAGAGTTTTGTCACTGTTTGAAAATTTAAGTGTTGATGTTAAAAATCCCGATGTAACTGTAAATATAGAAATCCGTGAAGGCGGTGCATACATTTATTCATCAAAAATAGCGGGCCCCGGCGGAATGCCCACCGGTTCAAGCGGAAAAGCAATGCTGCTTCTATCCGGCGGTATTGACAGCCCTGTTGCCGGCTACCTTATTGCAAAACGCGGTGCCGTTATAGAGGGTATTCATTTTTTCTCTCACCCATTTACAAGCGAGCATGCTAAACAAAAGGTGCTTGACCTGGCAAAAATCCTGTCAGGATATACCGGTTCAATGCGTGTTCACGTTGTTGCGTTTACAGAGCAACAGCTTGCAATGCGCGAGAAATGCCCTGCCGAGCATCTTACTATTATAATGAGAAGAATGATGATGATGATTTCAAATAAGATAGCACAAAGAGAAGGTGCACTTTGCCTTATAACAGGCGAAAGCCTAGGTCAGGTTGCAAGCCAGACCATGGAGGCAATAGCTGTAACAGATGATGCCGCTTTATATCCGTGCTTTCGGCCTCTAATTGGAATGGACAAGGAAGATATTGTAACTCTTGCAAAAAAAATTGGTTCTTTTGAAACCTCCATTCTTCCCTTTGAGGACTGCTGCACAATTTTTGTACCGAAACATCCTACAACAAAACCACGCCTTGACAAAATATTACAGTCAGAAAGCTTTTTGGATGTTGAATATCTTGTAAACAAAGCGGTGGAAGGTACAGAAACCTTTGATATTAAGTGAGACATAACCAAGATAGGAGTTACTGTAAATGATTAACCCTCCGAAAGGACAGAAAATCACTGAAACACTTGAAGAAAACTATATGCCCTATGCCATGAGCGTAATAATTTCAAGGGCCATTCCGGAAATTGACGGCTTCAAGCCATCTCACAGAAAGCTTCTTTACACAATGTATAAAATGGGGCTTTTAACGGGGAATAAAACCAAAAGCGCAAATATTGTGGGACAGACAATGAAATTAAACCCACACGGTGATATGGCAATTTATGAAACCATGGTCCGCATGACACGCGGTAACTGCGCCCTGTTGCACCCTTTTATTGATTCCAAGGGTAACTTCGGAAAGCAGTACAGCCGTGACATGGCTTTTGCCGCCGCACGTTATACTGAAGCAAAGCTTGATGATTTATGCCGTGAAATTTTTGGTGATATAGATAAAGACACTGTTGATTTCCTGGATAATTACGACGGCACGATGCGGGAACCTTCAATATTACCCGTTTCCTTCCCAAGTATTCTTGTAAATTCCAATCAGGGAATCGCCGTTGGTATGGCAAGCAATATATGCAGTTTTAATTTACGGGAATTATGTGAAACCACGATTAAATTCATTAAAAATCCAAAATGCGACATATCAGAAACCTTGATAGCACCTGATTTTCCATCAGGCGGATACATTGTTTACAATAGCGAAGAACTAAAGGAAATCTATAAAACAGGCAGAGGTGGTTTCCGGCTTCGTTCCAAATACAGATATGATAAGAAAAACAATTGTATTGAAATATATGAAATTCCTTATACCACCACCATCGAAGCAATTATTGACAAGATTGTCGAGCATATCAAAACAAACAAAATCAAGGAAATTACTGACATACGTGACGAAACTGATTTAAGCGGTCTGAAAATTGCAATTGATATCAAAAAAGGTGTTGACGCTGACATGCTGATGATGCGCCTTTTTAAGATGACACCTCTTGAGGACACTTTTAGCTGTAATTTTAATATACTTATAAATAGCACACCGCGCGTTATGGGAATTTCTCAAATTCTTCATGAATGGACAGCTTTCAGAACCAACTGCGTAAGGCGCAGAATAATATTTGATATAACTAAAAAGGAAGAAAAGCTTCATCTTCTTTTGGGTCTTAAAAAAATTCTGCTGGATATAGACAGGGCAATAAAAATAATAAGGGAAACAGAAGAAGATGACCTGGTTATCCCAAACCTTATGAAGGGCTTTTCAATTGATAAAGTGCAGGCGGAATTCGTCGCCGAAATCAAACTGCGTAATCTAAATAAACAGTATATTTTAAAACGTACTGCTGAAACAGATGAATTGGCTGATGAAATTAAACATCTTGAATATATTCTTTCAGAAGACCGTGAAATTAAAAAAATTATTATTGAAGATATTAAAGAAGTTGTTAAAAAACACGGGAAGGACAGACTCACTGAAATACTTGAAGAAAGCGAAATAACACAATACAACGAAGAGCATTTTATTGAGGATTATAATCTTAAGGTATTCCTGACAAAGGGCAATTATCTTAAGAAAATTTCTCTTGTTTCATTGCGTTCGGCTTCAGAACAAAAGCTTAAGGAAGACGATGTGATAACATGTGAGTCCGAGGCAACAAACCGCCACGAAATATTATTTTTCAGTAATATGCAAAACTGCTATAAAGCAAAACTTCATGAGATTAATGATTGTAAGGCAAGCTCATGGGGAGAATATTTGCCAAACATTCTGGATATGCAGGAAAACGAAGAAATAATTTATATGGTTACCACTACAGAAAATTATGAAGGTAACATGCTTGAAAACGGCAAGGTATCAAAGGTACCCTTTGGTACCTATATGACAAAGCAGAACCGCAAAAAATTGACAAAGGCATACGCAGCGGCATCTCCTGTTGTAGGAGCTGTATATGCGCCTGAAGATACAGATATTTATGTGGCAAGCTCATCAGGAAAACGCCTTGTATTTTCAAGTGCGGATGTTCCGCTTAAAGCTACGAGAAGCTCTCTGGGTGTTCAGGTTATGCGCCTTAAAAAAGGCAGCATAATGGACAGTTTGGTAATAGCTGCGGAATCAGGCGTATCTGATTCACAGTCTTATAAAGCAAAAAATCTTCCTTCAGGTGGTTATTATCCAAAGGGAGAGGATAACCCTCAGATAACAATATTTTAATAAAGGACGGTGACACAATGCCAGACTTAACTATCACATGGCTCGTTTTCGCAGTGCTCTTTCTTGTTCTTGAACTTGCAACAGTCAGCCTTGTTTCAATTTGGTTTGTTGCAGGAGCCATTGCCGCACTGATTGCTTCGTTTTTAGGAGCTTCATTTGGTGTGCAGATAGGTGTATTTGTATTAGTGAGTGCAGTACTTCTGATTTTCACCATGCCTATTGTAAAAAGGCTTCTGAAAAAGGACTCAGTACCCACGAATGCCGACAGAGTAGTAGGAAAAGAAGGTGTTGTAACAGAAGAAATCAATGTAACTGAAGGTTTGGGTAAAATCAAAGTAATGGGCAGCGTATGGTCTGCAAAATCGGATGACGAAAGCATCATCCCGAAAGGTGAGACTGTTGAGGTAATCGAAATCGCCGGCGTGCGGACTATTGTGAAAAGAAAGGAATAGCTGTAAAAGTAATCATCTTATCGTCTTATAAGGCTCCTATAAGGCGGGAAATTCAAATTTTTGTGAGCCGGAAAGGGTTTTAGTATGTTATTTTATATTTTTCTTCTTATCTTGATCCTGGTCATAATAAGCAACATAAAAATTGTACCACAGGCAAACGCATATGTTATTGAGCGTTTCGGTGCATATCATGACACATGGAATGTAGGCCTGCACTTTATGGTGCCCATTCTTGAGCGCATATCAAAAAGGGTAAACCTGAAAGAACAGGTTGTGGACTTTGAACCGCAGGGAGTTATTACAAAAGATAACGTTACTATGCAGATAGACACTGTTGTATTTTTTCAAATAACAGATCCAAAGCTATACTCATACGGTGTTGAGCGTCCGATGATGGCAATAGAAAATTTAACTGCCACAACACTTCGTAACATAATAGGTGATATGGAGCTTGACGAAACCTTGACATCAAGGGATGTCGTTAACACAAAAATGCGTACCATCCTTGATGAAGCAACCGACCCTTGGGGTATAAAAATAAACCGTGTTGAGCTTAAAAACATCCTTCCTCCGCGTGGCATTCAGGATGCGATGGAAAGACAGATGAAGGCCGAGCGTGAACGACGTGAATCCATATTAAGAGCAGAAGGTGAAAAGAGATCAGCGGTTCTTGTTGCTGAAGGTGAAAAGGAATCTGCAATTCTTCGAGCTGAGGCTTCAAAGGAAGCAGCCATCCGCCAGGCAGAAGGTGAAGCTGAGGCAATAGTACAGGTTCAGACTGCTATCGCCGAAGGCATACGACTAATAAATGAAGCTGCTCCATCAAAGGAAATGCTTACACTGCGTTCCTTTGAAACATTCGAAAAGGTAGCAGACGGTAAATCCACAAAGATTATTATACCTTCAGAAATACAAAGCCTTGCCGGTCTTGCCGCTTCATTAAAAGAAGTTGTGAAGGAATAATAAGATATTATAAATACGTCTTCGGTTGAAAAGCCTAACGGCTTTCATTTGATGTATTTATTGAAACGGTGTGAAGCAAGCCGATTGCGGCTTGCACTTATGGTATAATAAATACGACTTC
>CAZUVQ010000061.1:9948-10945 GCA_964623915.1 uncultured Oscillospiraceae bacterium | reverse complement strand
AAAGCATTGAATGCGGATGTTGAAAGCATATGTACTTCATCTATAATATAAACCCTGTGTTTTAATGCAGTTCCCGAAAATCTTGCTTCATCACGTAGCGTACGTATATTATCAACACCGTTGTTGCTTGCTGCATCGATTTCAGTTATATCAAGGATAGTGCCGTTTAAAATGCCGACACAGTTTTCACACTCGTTGCAGGGATTACCGTCCTGCGGATTAAGACAGTTAATGGCTCTTGATAAAATTCTTGCAGTTGATGTTTTGCCTGTACCCCTTGAACCGCAAAACAAATAAGCGTGACCTACTCTGCCAAGCTTAATTTCGTTTTTTAAAGTAATAATAGTGTTATTCTGACCTACAACATCATCAAAAGAGAGAGGCCTCCAAACACGGTATAAAGCTGTATATGCCATTTTTTCTCCTTGCAAGAAAATTTTGCCAATATTAAAAAGCCGTACACCTTTCTTTGAATTATCCTTATACGCGGTATTTTGCAGCCAGCTATTGCCGAGTGACCCCACGGCACACACGAGTTACCGCTTATCGCTGCTTGGTTCCCCACCTGACGAGGTTCACGGGTTCATGTTGCGTGAGACCCGACCGTCATCACCGCTTACAAAGTCCTACAATACAAGAATAACCCTCAGAAAGGAATTCGCCCCTGCTATAGCGGATTGCAGGTACAGGGCACCGCTAACTCCCCGACTAGTACGACTCCTATTAGTATACACTATTTCTCTAAAAAAATCAAGATAAAAATGCCTTTTAAATGTGGTTTTTTTAAAAAAATAAATAGGGGGGAGGATGCTTATTTAATGCCTACAGAACAATTCAAATTGTTCAGTAGGCATTATTTATCCTCTTTTTTGATTTTTGATAATGGATTTTTGTTAATTGCATCACGAAGCTGTGAATTATCAACATGAGTATAAATTTGAGTGGTAGAAAGCTGTCTGTGACCAAGGATTTCCTGCAATGCTCTCACATCAACATT
>CAZUVQ010000061.1:5442-9938 GCA_964623915.1 uncultured Oscillospiraceae bacterium | reverse complement strand
ATTTCCATGTTTATACATAAGCGTTGCAGCAGTATGCCTTAGTTTATGCGTTGAATATTTTGTTGTATCAAGCCCTGCATTCTGTAATGATTTTTTCACAATTACCTGAACCATTTTGGTGCTTATTCTTGTTTTTCTTTTGCTTAAAAAGAGTGCATCTCTGTCAATCACACCGTCATGCGGCCTTACGGCAAGATATTTCATCAGTGCATCACTGCAAGCCTCATTCAAATATATTGTTCGTTCTCGATTACCTTTTCCTATAACGGTAAAAGAACTGTCCTGAATATTGGACAGATTAATTGAAACCAATTCAGAAAGCCTTAACCCACAATTTAAAAAAAGTGTTATAATTAAATAATCCCTTTCAAAAAATTGACTCTCAATACTATTTAAAAGCTTAACGCTTTCATCAAGCGTTAAATACTTTGGAAGTAAATCGGGTATTTTAGGAGCGTCAAGATCCTTTGCCGGATTATCCTTTAGTATGCCTGATTTAGTTGTTAGGTACTTAAAAAAGGATTTAATTGACGAGGCTTTTCTGGCACGGGAGTTTCCGGCGTTTTTTCTGACGGTCGTAATATAATACATGTATTCATAAATAAAGCTCAGATTCACTGTCTGTAAATCTTCGGGAGTTATATCGGATATTGTAACAGAGGAAATTTTCACAAGGTCAGCACGTCCTTGTGAACATTTCAGATAACGCAGAAAGGTTCTTAAATCAAGATAGTATTCATGTACCGTAGCTTCGCTTTTTCCGAGAATAACCTGCATATAAACAAGGAAATCCTTTAAAGCAGGAGGACAATCGCTGTATTGCACCATACTCACCCCTCTCTCCAATTAGACAAAACTTTTATTTTGTCTAATTGCCAATAAATTTTAATAGCATGTTTGGGCAGTATACCCCACACAACATATAAATTTTTATCTTTTTCCCATAATTTCAAGTGCATTGATAACACCTTCAGCAATAGCTTGCGCCATTTTCTGTCTGAATGAATCTGTTTTTAATATTTCTCTCTCTTCATCGTTTGACAAAAAAGCACATTCAACTAAAACGGCAGGCATTTTTGTGCTGTTTAAAACTACAAAGCGTGAGCCGTCCGCAGTACCTCTATCAAATCTACCACCGTGTTCTATCATTTTTTTCTGTATTATTTGAGCAAGCTTTTTGCTCGAAATCCCATATGCATCTTCAACAGAGGTATCTTCCCCACTGTTATAATAATAAGTCATAGTCCCATGCGCTGTGTCAATTGTAGCAGCATTGTTGTGAATACAAATAAATAGCGAAGCGTCTAAACTGTTTGCATATTTTGCCCTGTCTTTTAAGTATAAATAAACATCTGATGACCTTGTAAGGGCGACATTGACCCCCTGTGTGTTAAGAAGATGATATAATTTCATTGCAATATCAATGTTTACGTTGCTTTCATATACATCCGCCACACCATTATCATATCCTATTGCGCCCGGATCGCTTCCACCATGACCTGCATCTATAACAACAAGCCCTGTGCCACCATCAGGCGAAGGCTTCATACTATCGTCTTCATTCTCATCGGCATTCTTATTGTTATCGCTAATTATGTCAACGGTTGTTTCTTCATCGGTAATTTCTTCTTCATTTGAAGGTTTTAGATAAACCTTAAAAACTTCATTGTTTGATTCTGTTTTGTAAGTACATTCCCTCGAAAGGTCTAAAACAACACGTGCATAACCCTCGTGGTTTGAATACCTGATATTTGAAAAGCATTTTCCCTTTGTATCAAGTGAATATTTATTATCTGGTATAACAGTTTCGTCAAAATCTATAACAAGCCTTGAAGGCGACGACAGCATCATTAATTTGGGTGTTTTTATATCCGAAAGGGAAATCAGAATAACATCGTCTCCGCTTTGGTTTTTATCGGTTTTAATTTCTAAAATATTAGCAGCTGTGGAATTACTAATGCTTACAGTTAATGTTTCCTGGTTCCATAAAACATTATAACCCATTTTTGTTGAAATAAAACGAACCGGTATCATAGTTCTTCCGTTTCCATCTTCGTCTACAATGATTTTTGCGGGAACATCAAGAGTCTCCTTTTTCCCATTGACATATACCTCACTGCTGTCAATAGTGATAAGAACATTATATTCATCATTTGTTATGGTGACTTTTTTCTGCCTCTCATTAAAGGCAACCTTTGCACCCAGTTGTTCAAAAAAAGCACGCACAGGAACAAGTGTTCTTCCGTCAACAATAACAGGAGGAACATCACATTCAATTTTTGAACCGTTTACATATAGAGTAACATTTTCGTCATGTGTTCTCCAATATTCATCATAGTAATATTTAGCCGCATTTACAGGAATTGAAATGCTTAATAATAAAATTGCCACCAGAGTAAAAATCAGGAAGCGTTTGTACATAATAAAACCCCCTTAGTTATTGGAAGTTCGACAAAAATACTTTAAAACCTTCAAAATAACAGGGTATTAACTTTATCTTAACCTTTTTGTAATATTATTCAGTAAAACTCTGTTGTTCGGAAACCTTTTTATCAAAGCCGAAGTGTTTATAGCATGTTGATGTAAGCACTCTCCCCCTTGGCGTTCTGTTGAGAAAGCCTATTTGCATAAGATATGGCTCATAAACATCTTCAATGGTTGATATGTCCTCACCTATAGTAGCTGCAAGTGTATCAAGCCCAACGGGACCACCGTCAAAATTATTGATTATGCTCATTATCATCCTTCTGTCAACATTATCAAGGCCAATTTTATCAATTTCAAGCATTGACAAAGCCATATCTGCAACCTCTGCAGTAATAACACCATCAGCTTTTACCTCTGCATAATCACGAAGACGTTTCAGAAGCCGGTTTGCAATCCTCGGCGTCCCTCTTGACCTTGAGGCTATTTCACGCGCACCGTCATCAGACAGCTCAATTTTTAATATTTTTGCACTTCTTCTAACAATTTCCGCCAGTTCTTCATCAGAATATAGCTCAAGCCTTGATATTATACCGAACCTGTCACGAAGCGGGCTTGATAAAAGGCCGGCCCTTGTTGTTGCTCCCACAAGTGTAAATGGAGGGACATCTATCCGAATAGACCTTGCACTTGGTCCTTTTCCTAATATTATATCAAGGGCGAAATCCTCCATAGCAGGGTATAAAATTTCTTCAACCGTTTTGCCAAGCCTGTGGATTTCATCAATAAACAAAACATCGTAGGGCGACAGATTTGTTAAGATAGCCGCAAGGTCACCTGGTTTTTCAATTGAAGGGCCGCTTGTTATGCGAAGGGTTACACCCATTTCATTTGCTATTATCCCTGCCATTGTGGTTTTGCCAAGACCTGGAGGACCATATAAAAGGCAGTGGTCAAGCTGCTCTCTCCTCTGTTTTGCGGCTGTAATAAAAATAGAGAGGTTTTCCTTAAGCTTTTTCTGCCCGATATACTCATCCATGCTTCTGGGGCGGATAACGGCTTCTATGTCATTGTCACCGGTCAATTCCATGCTTGTAATTAATCTATCTTCATAATCCATTGTCACATCATCCTTTTCAGCGCTTCTTTTATTGTTTCTTCAACTGTAGAAGCATTTTCAACTGCTGCAACGGCGCGCCTTGCTTCCTGCGATGAATAGCCTAGTGAAATCAAAGCGTTCACAGCCTCGTTGGAGCTGTCAATTGACAGAAAATCTGAATATCCCCCTTCTCCTTTTATGCCAGACACTACATCAGCATCGGGAATTTTCCCTTTCAGCTCCAGAATAATTCTCTGAGCAAGCTTAGTGCCTACCCCCTGTGACCTTGTAATCAATTTTACATCATTTGTTACTACTGCAGTAATAATATCGGTTGGACTAAGGGACGATAAAACCGAAAGTGCAGCTTTCGGGCCAACACCTGAAACAGATATGAGTAGTTCAAAAAAAGACAACTCTTCTTTCGTAGGGAATCCGTAAATATCAAATATATCTTCTCTTATGTGAACATAAGTAAAAAGAGTGGTCTCCTCCCCTGCTTTGTATTTTGAAATTGCACTGGTTGAGGTATAAACCTTATAGCCTACTCCATTTACATCAATAGATACAAATTTTTCACCTTTAAATGAAATGTTGCCTTTTAAATAATAAAACATTTAAAAACCTCCGTAAACTCCATTGGGATTGTATGAATGTGCATGACATATTGCCACGGCAATAGCATCGGCAACATCATCAGGTTTTGGTACTACAGTGTAACCCATTAGCGTTTTAACCATCTGCTGAACCTGATTTTTGTCTGCTCTGCCGTAACCGGTTACAGCCTGTTTAATTTGAAGCGGTGTGTATTCATATATGGGTACACCAGCGTTTTCAGCTGCCAAGAGAAGCACACCCCTTGCGTGCCCCACAGCTATTGCCGTTTTTACATTTGTGTTGAAAAACAACTCCTCAATGGATAAAAAATCAGGTTTATGTATATCTATAAGTTTTGATACACTGTCATATATAT
>CAZUVQ010000061.1:0-5358 GCA_964623915.1 uncultured Oscillospiraceae bacterium | reverse complement strand
CTCCGTAACCCACTATTGCATACCCGGGATCTATACCCAAAATTTTCATTTAAACACCTATAATTATAAATTATTTTAAATTTTTATTAAAAAACTCTTTACATTTCTTAATTATAGCATTAAAATGTAATATAATCAATAACAAAAATGTAATTTGGAGGAAATAACTATGTCAAAAGAAAAAGTAGTACTAGCTTATTCGGGAGGTCTCGATACTTCAATCATTACAGGCGCATCAAAGCTTTATATAGAAGACCTGAAAGAAGAATTTGTAACTGACTTTATTTATCCCACATTAAAGGCTGGAGCTGTATATGAGGGCAAGTACCTTTTGGGTACATCCTTTGCTCGTCCGCTTATTGCAAAACGTCTTGTTGAAATTGCCGAAAAAGAGGGTGCTGTTGCAATTTGCCACGGCTGCACGGGAAAAGGAAATGACCAGGTTCGTTTTGAACTTACGATTAAAGCCCTTGCACCTCACATGAAAATAATTGCTCCATGGCGCATTTGGGACATAAAATCACGTGAAGAAGAAATTGACTATGCAATAGCTCGCGGCATTGATGTCCCTGTAACTAAGAAGGATAATTATTCAATGGACAGAAACCTCTGGCATTTAAGCCATGAAGGAATGGAGCTTGAAGACCCATGGAATGAACCTGACTATGATAAGATATTAAAGCTTATGATTTCACCCGAAAAAGCACCTGACAAACCGGAATACTGTGAAATTGAATTTGCAAGGGGTATTCCTGTAAAGTTTAATGGCAAAGGGTATCCACCCGTTGCAATGATTGAAGAAATGAATAAAGTTGCCGCCAGAAACGGCATCGGTATTGATGATATTGTAGAAAACCGCAAGGTTGGTATGAAATCTCGCGGTGTTTATGAAAATCCAGGCGGAAAGCTTCTATTTTATGCGCATAATGAGCTTGAGTATTTAACTCTTGACCGTGAAACAATGCACTATAAAAACCAGGTTGCAATTAAATTTTCTGAAATTGTTTATGATGGTCAGTGGTACACACCCCTTCGTGAAGCTTTGCAGGCTTTTGTTGATGTAACTCAGGAAACTGTAACAGGAACTGTACGCTTGAAGCTATATAAGGGGAACATTATGTCAGCCGGTGCTAAATCGCCTTATTCCCTCTATGATGAGGATTTTGCAACATTTAGTGCCGATGAAGTATATAACCAAAAGGATTCTGAAGGATTTATCAATTTATTTGGTTTACCCTTAAAGGTTCGTGCTTTAATGCTGAAAAAAAATAACAAATAATGGAGAAATGATATGAAATTATGGGGCGGCAGATTTCGGAAAAGCACTGATAAAAGTGTTGATGATTTTAACTCTTCCATAAGATTTGATTCAAGGATGTACAAGGAAGATATAAAGGGCAGTATTGCACATGCCACAATGCTTGGTAGGCAGGGTATTATCCCCTCTTCTGATGCTGATTTGATTTGTAAAACACTTCTTGAAATTCTTGATGATATTGAAAACGGAAAAGCAGAGTTCTCTGTTGATGCGGAAGACATTCATATGAATATAGAAAAGCTCCTGACCGAAAGAATAGGAGATGCCGGCAAACGCCTTCACACAGGCAGAAGCAGAAATGACCAGGTTGCACTTGATTTGCGGATGTATTTGATTAATGCCGGAAAAAAAGCGCAGGAAGAGCTTGTTGTGCTTTGTAATGCTCTCATAGCTTTAGCGGAAAACAATCTTGAAACAGTTATGCCCGGTTACACGCACCTTCAAAAGGCACAGCCAGTTACATTTGCTCATCACGTTATGGCATATGCACAGATGTTTTCACGGGATTTAGCAAGGTTTGACGATACTTTGAAAAGAACTTCTGTTATGCCGCTTGGTGCAGGTGCTCTTGCAGGTACAACTTATCCGCTTGACCGTCAGTTTGTTGCCGATAGTCTTTGCTTTTCTGCTGTTTCAGAAAATTCAATGGATAGTGTCAGCGACAGGGATTTTGTAATTGAGTTTGTGTTTAACTGCTCGCTTGTTATGACTCATTTGAGCCGTTTTTGCGAGGAGCTTATATTATGGAGCAGTAACGAGTTTTCTTTTGTTGAAATGGATGATGCATATTCTACGGGCAGCAGTATTATGCCGCAAAAAAAGAACCCTGATGTTGCAGAGCTGATAAGAGGAAAAACAGGAAGGGTATACGGTGACCTTATGGGGCTGTTGACTGTTATGAAGGGCATTCCGCTTGCATACAACAAAGATATGCAGGAGGATAAGGAGCAGGTTTTTGATGCTTTGGATACAGTTATGCTATGCTTGCCTGTATTCACAAATATGCTAAAGACTATGAAAATCATGAAAGAGAGAATGAAAGACGGCGCCCGAGGTGGTTTCACAAATGCCACAGATGCGGCGGATTATCTTGTTAATAAAGGTCTTCCCTTCAGGGATGGACATGAGGTAATCGGAAAGCTTGTTTTTTACGCAATCAGCAATAATAAGGCACTTGATGATTTAACTCTTGAAGAATTCAAGAATTTTTCACAGATTTTTGAAAATGACATATACAGCGCAATTGACGTGAACACATGTGTTTCTAAAAGGGCTTTAAAAGGTGGACCTGCGCCAAAAGCTGTAATTGCTTCAATTGAAAGTTTTAAGGAATATATTAATAAATTTAATGTTTAAAAAACATAGTACTAAAAAAGACACATTTTTGTGTCTTTTTTAGTGTATTTTTAATTATTTTTGCAAAAATGCATTCAGTTTTTGAACAAGCTCGTCAGCATCCACACCATGAACAGCACATGCTTCTTCTATGCTTTCCCCGCTTGCGGAAGGACATCCGAGACAGTGCATCCCGATTTCAAAGAAAAACGGTGCTGTGCCTGGGTCCATATTCAAAACGTCAGCAATAATTGTATCTTTTGTTACATTTGCCATAAAATCAACTCCCATTATTATTATGAGAATATTATATTCTTTTATACAGTAATTGTCAACAGAAAAATCACGTAAGTCCCAAGCCCTGATTTAATAAACATTATACTGAAAAATTATCTCTGTATTATAAATTTTTATTTAATTTAGTTATAGAATTTATTTGATTTATATGTTATAATTTATAAAAATCAATATTAGGATGTGAACATATGAATAAGGAAACAATTGCAATAATAGATTTTGGCGGACAATATAAACAGCTTATTGCAAGGCGTATACGTGAATGCAGTGTTTATTCTGAAATATTCCACTGCACAGTCACAGCCGATAAGCTATCAAAACTAAATCTGAAGGGCATTATACTAACAGGCGAACCCCGTAGTGTTTTTGACAGTAATTCACCTGTATGTGATAATAAAATATTCGAGCTTGGTGTACCGATTCTCGGAATATGCTACGGCATGCAGTATATTTGTCATATAGAGGGTGGTGTTATATCTCCTTGTGATAAAAGCGAATACGGGATAATAAATGCCGACATCCTAAGTGATAGTGACCTGTTTTACAATCTTAATGAAAAACAGGAAGTATTAATGAGCGATACTGGAAAGGTGCAAAAACTGCCTGACGGCTTTAGGGCAACCGCACATACAGAAACAGGCGAAATTGCAGCTTTTGAAAACACTCAAAAAAAGCTTTACGGTGTTCAGTTTCATCCTGAAGTTGAAACTACTGTAAACGGAAATGAAATAATTAATAACTTTGTATTCAAAATCTGCGGAGCTTCGGGTGACCATTCTATGGCTGACTATCTTGAGCGACAGATTTCAGAGGTTCGTGAAAAAGTCGGAGCTAAAAAAATACTTTTAGGGCTTTCCGGAGGTATTGATTCTTCGGTTTGTGCCGCTCTTTTATCCGAGGCTATCGGAGACCAGCTTGTATGTATATTTATAAATCATGGGTTTATGCGTAAAAATGAACCCGAAGAAGTGTGCGAGGTTTTTTCAAAAAGGAATCTTAACTTTATATATGTTGATGCAAGAAAGCGTTTTCTTGATAAACTTAAAGGCGTAACCGACCCCGAAAAGAAACGCAAAATAATAGGTGATGAATTCGTCAGAACATTTGAAGACGAGGCGAAAAAATACGGAAATCCCGAGTTTCTTGCACAGGGAACTATTTACCCTGATATAGTTGAATCAGGTATCGGTGACGGTGCCGTTATAAAAAGCCATCACAATGTTGGAGGCTTGCCGGACTCTATGATTTTTGAAGGCGTAATTGAACCTCTAGCGTCCCTTTTTAAAGACGAGGTCAGAAGGCTTGGTTTATTGTTAAAGCTTCCTGAAAAGCTTGTGTACAGACAGCCCTTCCCCGGCCCCGGTCTTGCTATAAGAGTTATCGGTGAGCTTACCGAGAAAAAGCTTGATATTCTGCGTGATGCTGACCTTATTTTGCGTGAAGAAATTGCAGCTTCTAATTTCAAAGCTGATCAGTATTTCGCCGTTTTAACAAACACACAAAGTGTAGGTGTTACGGGCGAACTCAGAACATATGATTATACACTTGCATTAAGGGCGGTTATCACTAATGATTTTATGACATGCGAATTTGCACATATCCCCTACCCCTTGCTGATAAAAATATCATCAAGAATTACAAATGAGGTAAAAGGAATAAACAGAGTTGTTTATGATATAACAAGCAAACCCCCTGCAACTATTGAGTGGGAGTAGGCAAAAAAATCCCCGAAGTCCGCTAAAACAGCGTATTTTCGGGGTTTCTTTTTGCCTTTTGAGTACAATTTGAGTACAAAAACTTAGTATCGTTACAGTATCACAGGGTTTGGGCTTGCCCAATAGATTGATTTACTTGTGTACACAAGTAGGATGCTTTCCGTCAAAAATGACATAAAAACACAACAACCTTGTTCCGGATTGGTACAAGGTTATTTTATTTCCTGTTCAAGATTTTTGAAAATATCATCATCAAAAAAATCGATTATAGAAATATCAAGTCCATCACAAATTTTCTTTATAGTAGAAATTGTTGTGCTATTATTTCTGCCACCTACAATATTATTAATTGTTGAACGAGTAATTCCACTAACAGTACCTAATTTGTTAATTGTAATATTTCTTGACTCGCATAGGCTAATAATTCGATATTTAACTGCTTCTCCGATATTCATAAGTACCTCCAAAAGTATTATACTTATATGTTAACTCATTTGAGTCAAAATAGTCGTCTCATTTGAGTTGACTTTTAGACCAATATAAGTTATAATTGACTCAAAAGAGTCTATAAGGAGCGCTATTTATGAAAGAAAATGCTTGTTGCTTTACAGGTCATAGAGAAATTGAAAAATATAAATTGGAAAATATTAGAATAAAAACAGAAAAAGAAATATCTGAATTAATAAAATGTGG
>CAZUVQ010000060.1:0-11578 GCA_964623915.1 uncultured Oscillospiraceae bacterium | reverse complement strand
TAAGTTTTATGACCCCCTTTTGGAGTTTGTTTTTTGTCTTTAATGTAACATCGTCCTTATTAAAGACTTATTTCTTATCATTTTCATGTTGGAAAAAGAATTGAAATATAATAAGATAAACCTCTAAACTCCTTGTTTTATGCAGTTTTCACCGTTTGTCTTTATTATACCCTATGGGCATACAAATGCAAGTTTAATGCTAAAACAAGGTGTATCAATGAAAGTAGCAAGCGAACGATTAGGACACTCCAAAATAGGAATTACTATGGACTTATATAGCCATATAGACGAGGAACAACAGAGGGAAGCGGCGGAAAAAATTAATATGGTTTTGAATATTTGAGGCTGATATATATGTCTTTTATATTGAAATTTAAAAAATATGCAGAATATAGTAATTTTATGTTGCATATTACAAAATTTAGGTATAATATATATGGCATAAACTGATTATTTGTTTAAAGGCAAATAATTTGGAGTGACATAAAGCTCTTATAATGATAAAAATGTACAATTTAATAAGGTTTTCATTATAGCAATAATTCGTAACACAAGTTGATAGTTGAAAGTTGGTGAGGTTATGATACCAAAATATATGTATCATTACACAAGTATTGAATCAATAAAAAATATTTTATTATCCAAAAAAATCAGATTTACGCGATTAGATTTACTTAACGATCCTTATGAGGGTGATTTTTTGTTTGAAAATTCCACAGAGCCTCAAGACGAACACAGAAAATTCATTTTTTGTTCATGCTGGAACGCTGATAAGAGCGAAAGCATTGGACTATGGTATGTATATACACAAATGAATGGATGTAGAATAAAAATAAAGTCAGCAATGTTTTCAAAAGAATTAAAGCTTAAAGAGCATGCAAGTGGATATTTCCCTGTTGGCTCCATTGAGCCCATTTCGATAAATGGATATGTTGATGATGCACATGTGATGTATCAAATGGTAATAAAAAGCGTAGTAGGTCCTTTGAAAATAGACTATGAACCATCGTTTGAAAAAACCTATTCTGTTGCAGTCGGAAAGTCGAAAGTTAATTTGGGTAAGCCCAATGAATTTATTATGTGCGACATTGATTTATGTGAATTGGGTATAAAAAAAATTGAACATTGGAGTTATGAAAATGAATGGCGGTTTACAGTATCTCCACTATGCTCAATTCATTTCAGTGAGTCTATGATGAAAATACACATACCAATTTGTACCCCCAAATATATAGATATCCCATTACAAGAAGAAATTGAAGAAATATTGCTTGCTCCCAAAGTTACAAATGATGTATTCGATGCCCTCACGACATTTGTAAAAGAAAATAAATTAGCGGTTCCGATAAAGAGGAGTATAATTCAGATCACATAACTTGAACTTCCCATTATGTTTATTATGAGCATCATAAAACAAAAATTTAGGAGGCGATAAATCTGTGGTTATGCCTGATAATGAAATCATAAAAATGATTCGTGATGCAATTGAATACACAGACTTTAAAATCGTATCGTTCAATAGAAATCATAAGTGCTTTGGAAATATGGTTTTAGTCATTGCAGATAACAAACAAAAACTAGAGTACATTACCGATAGAGATGATATATTCTGCAATTCTAGACTTGTTATTAAGCATGGTTATCATGTCGCTGGAAAAGATGATTGCCCTTTTTATTTAATACAAGCAATTAAGAACAGTATAAGTAAACTTTAATTTCCCATTATGTTTATAACATGCTTAACCTAAACAATTTAAGTCGGTTAAAAAAATGTTAAAAAACAATCTACATATCAAAAAAAGGATTACAACCTAAAAAGCTGTAATCCTTTATTTATGGCGGAGAGAAAGGGATTCGAACCCTTGAACGGGGTTAACCGTTACACGATTTCCAATCGTGCGCCTTAGGCCAGCTCAGCCATCTCTCCAAGACACTTCGATATTATAATACAACATTCAGCTTTAGTCAAGGGTTTTGCAATATTTATTCAGAAAAATCACTCTTTTCATTTACAAAACTGCTTTTACAGTATATAATATAAGAAAATATTCACAAGTATAAGTTTAGGGGTGTTTAAATGTATGAAGCAGGTTTTACAGTTGAATTAACAAAAATAATTGAAGAATTTAACCTTGAGACAGTCTGTAGTACAGACGATATTGAAAAAAAGATTATTACTACTGCTGATGTCATGCGTCCGGGTCTGCATCTTGCTTCCGATTATTTTGAGCATTTTGACAATGAACGTATTTTGCTTTTCGGCAAAGTGGAAAATTCATATCTTGAAACGCTTTCTCATGGGGAAATAGAAAAAAGGATTAACATGCTGTTTTCAAAAAAATCACCGGCTCTTATTATTACAAGGGGTATTGAGCCTGTTGCCGAAGTGCTTACAGCTGCAAAAAAGAATAATATACCGGTATTCAGAACAAAAAGCACAACGTCAACCTTTATGGCATCGCTTATTGCTTCTTTGAATATTCACCTTGCTCCACGGATTTCACGTCATGGTGTTTTGGTTGAGGTATATGGTGAGGGTATTCTGCTTTTGGGCGAAAGCGGAGTTGGAAAAAGCGAAACTGCAATTGAACTTTTAAAGAGAGGTCATCGTCTTGTTGCAGATGATGCCGTTGATATAAAAAGAGTTTCATCTATAACCCTTGTTGGGACATCCCCTAAGGTAATAAGGCATTTTGTTGAAATACGTGGTATCGGCATTGTAGATGTTCAGAAGATTTTTGGTATGGGTTCTGTAAAAGATACGGAAAAAATCGACCTAATTATTAATATTGAGCCATGGCAGGAAAGCAAGGAATATGACCGTCTTGGCCTTGATGCCCAATATACCAATATTCTTGGTATAGACGTTCCTTCAATTGTTGTTCCTATAAAGCCGGGAAGGAATCTTGCTGTAATTGTTGAGGTTGCGGCGATGAATCACAGGCAGAAAAAAATGGGTTATAGCGCAGTTGAAGCACTAAATAAGAGACTGCTCCATGAATTTGGAAATAACGAATAAGTTTGGTGGCAAAAAAAGATTATAGAATGCAAGGCTATTATCTTAAATTTTTAGAGTTCTCTTGCAAATACAATTTAACGAGGAGATTAATCATGGAAAAAGAATTGGTTTTGACGAAAATTTGCAACTCTGGCGTTGTGGCAGTTGTCAGGGCTGAAAACGGGGAAAAGGCAAAAAAAATTGCAGATGCCTGCCTTGAGGGAGGAGTGCCCGCAATTGAGCTTACGTTTACTGTTCCAATGGCTCACAAGGTAATTGAGGAGCTTGCCAATGAATACAAAAACGGTGAAATGATATTAGGTGCAGGAACTGTTATGGATCCTGAAACTGCGAGAATTGCAATTCTTTCAGGTGCGCAATACATTGTAAGCCCTTATTTCAATGCTGAAACAGTAAGGCTTTGCAATCGCTACAGAGTTCCTTGTATGCCCGGTGCAATGACAATAAAAGAAGTTGTTGAAGCAATGGAAAGCGGTGCAGATATAGTTAAGGTATTCCCGGGTGAAGCCTTTGGACCTAAAATAATAAAAGCCATAAAAGGCCCTATTCCATATGCTAAGGTGATGCCAACAGGCGGTGTTGATATAAATAACGTAGGAGAATGGATTAATGCCGGTGCATCCGCCGTAGGCGTAGGGGGAGCTTTAACTGCAGGCGCAAAGACGGGTGACTATAAATCAATAACAATACTTGCAAGAGAATTTATTGCAAAGGTAAAGGCGGCAAGAGCGTAATTATCTGCCTGGCATAAGCTTGCTTATTAATAAAGCCCGAGATTAATTTCTTGGGCTTTATTTTATGCCATTTAAAGATGAAGGCAAATTATTTTTCAGTATATTTTTTAAGTCTTCATATTCATTGTTTGATAAAATATTTTTTGGTATAATCATGGCAGAGCTTTCAGCAGTAAAAATGTAAATGAATTTTTTTGATTCACGCAAGCAATAAACCAAATCAAAAGGAATATTGCTTTTTGCGACTTTAGATTCTGAATAAATGCCGTTCCTGTCAATTTTCACATTCTGTGTGAGCTGCAGTATTTTGTTTGACGTAAAATTTCGCTTTGCCGAGGCTTTCGTTATTGCAATACATACGATACTTATAATTAAGACAACAATTATACTAAAAATGATACTTGAATAAAAATCACTGCCATAAGCTATGTACATAAAAGCAAACTCAAAAATTAAAAAAACAAGGCTTAATTTCCATAGTTTGCTTTTTAAAAGGTACAAGCAAAAGTCGCTGTAATCTTTTAGCGTTGTGGCATATTGATACATTATACTCACATAATCACCTCTATAATATTATAGCAGTTTTTGCTTTAAAGGTCAATTAATTTAATTTTTGCCTGTTTTTTGGCAGAAAAGAAATACTTTTAATTTAAAATAATATATGTTATAATGATTATATATGAAAATTTTAAAAACATTCATAATAATACAACATTTTAGGTTAGTCGATTGTATTATTAATGAAAAGAGCTTTGGAGGTGTACAAATGAGTTTTTCTGCGTTACGTACGGACGAAGAAATAACTCGGATATATAACAAATATGTAGATATGGTATATAAAATTTGCTTTATGATGTTTAAAAATGAAGCAGAAACAGAAGATGCTACCCAAAACGTCTTTATAAAACTTATAAAGCATATCGACCACTTGCAGAGTGAGGAGCATATTAAAGCATGGCTTATTGTAACATCTGAAAATGAATGTAAAAATATGCTTAAATACTGGTTTCGGTCAAGGCGGGTTGACATTGAAAGTGTACCGGAGGCTACATATGAAAGTGAATATGAAAGTAATGATACTCTCGAAAAGGTAATGTCTTTAGAAAAAAAATACAGGCTGCCTATTTATCTGTATTATTACGAGGGTTATTCCACTTCCGAGATTTCGCAGATATTAAATATTAAGCATTCTACCCTACGGACGCATTTATCTGTCGGCAGGAAGAAATTAAAGCTTATGTTGGAGGAGGTTGGAAATGAATAAAAGTGAACTGATAGATTGCTTTAACGCAATTTCTCCTACAGATGAGCAAAAAGAAAAAATGCTTGCGGAAGTATTAAAGTATAAAGAAAAATCATTTAAACCAACAGCAATACTAAAATACGGGGCGGCATTTGCGGCTGTGCTCGTTTTCGGAATTTTTTTATCAATATATCCGCAACTCAAAAATTTTGATAAAGAAGAGAGGGAGGCATATTCCTATGGCAGCGGTAAATATAATACAAAAGAAAAAGTAAAACCTGATGCACCGGAAAAATCAGAAGATAAGCCTGTATCAAGTGAAAAACAATCAGAGAATACCGTCACAGGTAATTCCGGCATGGAAAGTAAACCGGTCTTGCCGAAGGAAAACACAGAAAAAAGGGAGGAAACCCAAAGCACACAAGAACAGAATATAGATGAAGAAGAAATACCAAAGGCAGAAGAACCGAATAATGCAAAAGAAAAAACACCCACAGATACTACTAATGAAGATGTATATTCATCAGTTATACCGGAAAATGAAGTTCCTGCCGAACAACCACAGAAAGATGTGAAGCTTCGCTCGGCGGAAAATCACAAAGTGTCGGGGGGAGGGTCAGCTTTGATGGCACCTGCAATGGAAAATGAAGATGATGATGGCACATATTCTGATGATGCAGATGCTTCGGACAGTGTTTCAATGAAAGCGTTTCAATTACAAAAAGATACAATAACGGAATTGACAAAAGATGAAATAATGCAGCATGAGGTGTACAAAAAACTGTTTCCGAAACAGATTATATCGGGATACAGATTTGCTTTCGCTCAAGTTTATGATGATTCAATGCTAAGTGCAGTCTATGAAAGTGATAACGGCTATATGTATATTAAAATATTCAGTTTTATGGACGCTGATTATTCTGGTGATACAGTTTCGCCGGAAAAGCTTAAAGATTATACAGATGTTGAACATATACTCTTTAACCTTCTGTGTGGAGATTATATTGTTTCATATGAGATAAGAGGAGAGAATATTAAAGGAATCTATGATATGGTTTTATCGTCAGATTATTTTAATAAATAAAAGAAAGGTAGGATATTTAATGAAAAGAATTATTTGTTTGCTTTTGGCAATGCTCATGCTTTGTGTAGGCACAGCGGTATCCGCAAATGAAAGAGCGTTAGTTAGTAAGGTGGCATCATCATCCAAAGGGGAAGGGGGAATTGCTGAAAAAGCTGATATGGAAAGCGCCTTAATAAGCGTAAAAAGCAAAATTACCGTTCCCTCTGAGCTTGATGTATTTGAAAGCTCAAGCTATATGAACGATAATAAAACAATCCTCAACTTTAACTGGCGCGATAAAGATTATAAGGCTTACATGCAAATCTCATGCGATGATAAGGGGAGAATCAATAATTACTATTACTATTCAGAAGATATTAGAGGTAAATTTATAGGGAAAAAGCTGCCTGTATATTCAAAAAGCCAGGTTCTTGAGTATGCCGAAGAATTTTTGAAAAAAGCTGTTCCCGAAGCTTTTGAAAAAGAGAACGACAGGCTTTTTTATGATGAAACGTCTGCTGCATCGTATGTATACGAAAATGGGACAGATTATAATTTCAACTTTGAACGTAAAAAAGACGGTGTTCCCGTAAAAAACAACAGTGCTTACGTAAACGTTAATGCATTAGGAGAAAACATTTACGTTTCAAGCATAAATGTCTCTTTTGAATATGACACAGAGTTTGAAATTGAGGGAACAAAAATACCTGATAGCGAGGCTGCATATAAAGCGGCATTCCCCGCCGAAATGATTTATGAAAAACAATTTTATTATATTCCGTACAGAGAAGGTAGAAAACAGGACGAAAATAAGATTGACCTGATTTACAGAATAAAGGATAATAATATTGGCTTGATTTCTGCTTACACAGGGGAAGTTATACCTTTGGATAATATGATGGTTAATCGTTATTCTGAGGATGTGGCAAATGAAAAATCAATGGCAGCTGGTGGTAGGGCAGAATCGGCTTTGACGGAGGCAGAAATTGCCGAGCTTAAAAATATTTCCGAATTGAAAACGGCGGAAGAAATTGAAAAGCTTGTTCGCGGAATTGAAGAACTTAAGCTTGACAGCAATATGAAGATGACGGAAACAAGAATTTCAAAAAACGATAACGGATATATGCTGAGCATTTATCTTTATAATCAGGATGAAAACAATTATCACAGCTTCAGTGTAACCGTTGATGCAAAAACAGGTAAAATAAATTCCCTTAATAATTATGCTGACAATTATTCAAAGGAAGAGCTTACCGATAAGCAGAAAGAAACATCAGAAAAAGCACTTGTAAAATTCATTGAAACCTATGCGGCAGAGGAGCTTGCCGAGTGTGAAAAACAGGAAAGTGATTCTTCAAGAAACAACTATACAATTCGTTACAGAAGATTGGTAAACGGTGTTCCTTATATAAATAACAGCATATATGCAACATATGACGGATTAAATGATATGCTTTTGGACTATAATGTGAATTTTGACAAAAACGGAGAATTTGCTGACCCGCAAAAAGCAATTACTGCCGACGATGCGTATCAGAAGATATTAAAGGAAGCTCCGCTTTCAGCAATTTATGCAAAATCTGACGGGAAATTCAGGCTATGCTATACGCTTGATTATAATAATTATCTGAAAATCGATGCCCTGACAGGCGAGCCGATAAAAAATCCATATGGAGATATACCGCAAAACAGCGGAAACTATTCCGATATAAAAGGTCACTGGTCTGAGAATTCGGTTTTAAAGCTTGCAGAGGTTGGTATTGCCCTTGCGGGAGATCAGTTCCTTCCCGACAGTGAGATTACACAAGAAGATTTTCTGAGATTTTTAGGTGCTGGACTATACCATACCCATTATCTCTATGATGATGCCGATACACTTTATAACAATTTGTTTTACAACAATGTTTTAGCAAAAGAAGAAAGAAATGAATCTACACCCGTTACAAGAGAAGAGGCCTTTGTATATATTATAAGAATGGCAGGACTTGAAAGGGTTGCAAAGCTATCAAAGATATTCAAGGTGGATTTTGCGGATAAAGCCGACCTTTCTGAAGACCGCATAGGTTATGCCGCAATTCTTTCCGGTTTAAATGTAATCTGCGGTGACGGTGGATATTTAAGGGCAAAGGACAAAACAACAAGGGCAGAAGCGGCCACAATGCTATATAATTATCTAATGAATTAAATCATTAATTATACTTAAAAAAACAGCACATCTTTTAAAAGATGTGCTGTTTTAAATGCTATATGAGTTTATGCTACTATTCCATTAAACTTGCGTGCAAGTTGTGCTTTTTTGCGGGATGCTGTATTTTTCTTTAAAACACCCTTGGAAACTGCCTGGTCAATCTTTTTAACAGCAAAGCTGAAGGACTTTTTTGCCTCAGCGCTGTCATTTATTGTAATAGCTGTTTCAAAACGCTTAACAGCAGTTTTGAGAGCGGATTTAATCATCTGATTTCTAAGTGTTTTTGCTTGGGAAACCAATACTCTCTTTTTAGCTGATTTTATGTTTGGCATATGGAAATCACCTCCGTTTTGCATAATGACTAACTTGTATAGTAACACATAAATAAAATTATTGCAAGCATTTTTTTAAAAAAAGTTATTTTTCAGGAAAGATTTTCGCCAATTTCACGTTCTTCTTTATAATCATTATATAATATTTTTAATGCGGCTACAATAGGTACACCGATAAACATTCCGACAGGGCCCCAGAATCCGCCGAAAAGCGTTACCGCAAGTATTACCCAAAAGGGGCTTATTCCGACGGAATTGCTAATTATACGCGGCTGAATAAGATTGGCATCTATCTGTCCCAAAACTATCTGGAAAATCAAAACCCAAAGTGCATTTAATGGGCCTATTGTCAACACACATGCAACAAAAACTACAATTGCCGATATAATAGGGCCAAAGAAAGGAATCATATTACCTACAGCAACAAGAAGCCCTAACATTAGCGGGTAAGGTGCGCCGAAAATATAAAAGAACAGGGTGGATACAGAGCCTATTATTACAGCATCTACCAAAAGACCTGCAAAATATGAATAAAAAAGGTCAAAAAATATTTTTGAGTACTGTGCGAGGATACTTGCACGTTTGCCTTTAATTATCATTTTTATTAAGTCTTTAAAAAAGTTTGCAAGGCTTTCTCTTTCAAGCAGAATGTAAATTGATATAATTATTGACAAAAATAGGGATAACAATGTGCCTGCAACAGAACCAAGTGCAGAAACAACTCTGCCCATCATATCAATATTAAAGTAAGACACCACTCTTTCACTAATGCTTTCCCACACTTTCAGATTCTTGAGTGCATCATATTTGTTAAAAAATGAGCTTAATACAGCGTAATATTTCGGCATGTTAGAAATCAGCTCTTGCGTATTTCTATAAAGCGCAGGGATTAAAAACTTCAGTATAAGTGCAATTGCAGTGAAAAAGATGATATAAACAGATAAAACACTTATTGGTCTTGTTGATTTATGTTTTATTTTTTTAAACATCTTGTGCAATAGCTTTTCTATTAATCTTGTTGGTTTTAAAAGCAAAAGTGCAAGAACTGCACCTATTATAAAGGGCATGAGAATAATTAATGCCGATTTAAGCCATGATATTAAAGCCTTAAAATCCAGTAGCTTCCAGGCAGCTATTAACAAAACTCCAAGAAGCAGAAATTTCCACCAATTGCTTTCTATTTTTTTCATGTGTTAAAAACCCCCCATAATAGTTTATAAAAAAGACTGTATAACGGATATAAATTTGTTGTGTATATTTGCAGGTGAAATTATTTTCATTTTGCCTTCAAACATAAATACCCATGCAAAAAATGTTGGACTTACATTTACCGATACATCTATTTCAAATTTTCCGTCAAAATTCCGCAGAGGAACATTTTCGCCAAAACGGTCAATAACCACATTTATCAATGAATTATCACACTCAAGCGTTACACGGACTGTATCTCCGCCGTACATGTTAAATACTTTTTTGCAATAATCACCTAAATTGAAATTCTCACCTAAAACTTCGTTTATTGGGTATTGTTTTTCTTCTGTAATGCGTATATCTGCCATTTTGTCAACTCTGTAATGAGTAAGTCGGCAGTGGCGGGGAGAATGTGCCACAAGATAATAATTTTCCTCTGAAACTGTAAGGCTGTAAGGGCTTACTATGTAATCGTTTCCATCGTTTTTTAATTGGCGTGTTTTGTCCGATCGGTACTCATAGTATTTAAAAGCAATTTTTCTGCCCTTTGTTATAGCGGCATGTATTTTATCAATATTATAATATATTGTTTCGTTTACAGCTTTAACACGCTCAGAAATAAAAACCTGCCGCTGCAGCTCATGTGCATAATGTATGCTTGTAAGCTGTTCAAGCTTTTTAATAAGAGATGCGCTTTTTTTGCCGGTTATAAACTTGGATGCTTCAACACAATCTGCTAAAAGTAAAAGCTCGGCAAGCTCAAATTCTCTTGAACCAACATAATAAAAATAAGAGGTACCCTTTTTTTCTCCTATAATGTCAAGACCGTACAGGCGCAAGGATTCAATATCGTCGTATATGGATTTTCTCTCTGCCTTTATATCACAGGATAATAAATATGAAATAATGTCATTCATTGAAACTGCATGATTTTCATCTGTATTTTTCAGAAGAAAATCCATAAGATAAAGAATTTTCATTTTCTGGTTATAGCTTTTTGGCATCGTACTCTCTCCTTTGTTTCATTGGAAGATGTCCCTGTTTACCTTTGAATTATTAACATTGTAAATAGATACATTATTATCCTTATCTAATGTTGCAAGAATAATTTCATTTGCTGTTTTATATCCCTGCTCATGAATTCTATCATTTAGCCATGACAAACTCTTGTTTCTGGATTTCAGATTACCATTTAGGATTTTTCCGTCAATTATTACGCACACATCGGGCTTTTCCTGAGGGGGGTTCATTGACATATCCGACGGAGTAAGAGGCCTTGCACAGCTTTTTGGCAAAACAGACATTTTACCGTCTTCCTCAATATAAACGGTATCTACTTCTGAAAGACTGAAATAGCCGTTAATTCTGCACTGTGTAAGAAGGTCGTCAACATTGAAGCGGACGCTTTTTAAGTTTTTTCTGTAAATAGTACCGTCACAAAACAAAACAACCGATTTGCCGGATAGTAACCGTCTGAAAAACATGGATTTTTTAACGGCAAATGATATTATAAGGGACATTATAGCATAAATAAGCATAGCTATCAAAGGTTTTGCCATATCATCTTCAAGGGCGGTTGCCATTTCCGCCGCAATTGAACCAATTGTAATCCCCAGTATATAATCAAACATGTTAAGCTGGGACATCTGCTTGTTGCCTATAATTTTAGTTAAAACGAATAATACAATGACAGATGCCACAGATGTATAAATAATCTTCAATTCTTCCATAAATAACCCCTCCACGGAAGATATGGTACTGTCAAATTTTCCACCCCAAAACCAACGGACAGCACCTAATTTTCGTTG
>CAZUVQ010000059.1:10334-11793 GCA_964623915.1 uncultured Oscillospiraceae bacterium | reverse complement strand
AAAAAGGATTTGGAATTTATTCACTCTTTGCCCGGCAAAAAAATTATTTCACGTGGAAATCACGATTACTGGTGGACAACAGCTACCAAGCTTGAAAAATTTCGCCAGGACGTGGGGCTTTCTGATTTTATATTTCTCCATAACAATGCTACATATGTGGAAGGATATGCAATATGCGTGGCTCGTGGATGGAAGTCGCCTTTTGACAAGGGTTTTACGCTTGGCGATAAAAAAATCTATGAGCGTGAGTTAATACGGCTTCGTATCTCTCTTGAAGAAGGGAAAAAATTGTCTGACAAAATTATTGTTATGATGCATTATCCCCCTGATGTGGGTTTTATTGATTTAATAGAAGAATATGGTGTAAAAAAATGTGTGTATGGTCACCTGCACGGTGCATTTGCCTGGGGAAAACAGCTGCCTTTTGATAATTATTTTTTAGTTTCAGCTGATTATTTGCAATTTGAACCAAAGCTCATTATAAGATAATTTTGCAGGGTTTTAACGAAATAAATTTAATTTGAAGGGAAAGAGACGATTATGTCAAAAATTTATAACTCAGCAGACGAACTTGTTGGGAAAACACCACTGCTAAAGCTTTCAAACTACAATAATACTTATAATCTTGAAGCTACAATACTTGCAAAGCTTGAGCTTTTCAATCCAGCAGGCTCTGTAAAGGACAGAATCGCAAAAGCTATGATTGATGATGCGGAAAAAAGAGGAGTATTATCAAAGGATTCAGTAATAATAGAACCAACAAGCGGAAATACAGGAATAGGGCTTGCTTCAATTGCTGCTGCACGCGGCTACAGAATTATAATTGTGATGCCTGAAACCATGTCAATTGAACGCAGAACACTTATGAGGGCATACGGCGCAGAGCTTGTTTTAACGGATGGCACAAAGGGCATGAAGGGCGCAATTGAAAAGGCTGAAGAGCTCGGCAAAGAAATAAAAAACAGCTTTATACCCGGTCAATTTGTAAACCCGGCAAACCCGGCAATTCACCGTGCAACAACCGGTCCGGAAATTTGGGAAGATACCGATGGCAATGTTGACATCTTTGTTTCAGGTGTCGGCACCGGCGGAACAATAACGGGAACAGGTGAGTATCTAAAATCTAAAAATCCCGATATTTTGGTTGTTGCCGTAGAGCCTTCTGATTCACCTATTCTGTCAAAGGGCACAGCAGGTTCACATAAAATACAGGGTATAGGCGCAGGCTTCGTGCCTGAAATTTTAAATACCAGCATCTATGACGAAATTATAACCGTTTCAAATGATGATGCTTTTGCTGCAGGCAAATCAATAGGCAGAACGGAGGGCGTTCTTGTAGGTATTTCTTCGGGTGCTGCTATATGGGCTGCAACAGAGCTTGCAAAGCGTGCAGAAAATAAGGGGAAAACAATTGTTGCAATCCTTCCTGACACTGGGGAAAGGTATCTATCAACTCCAT
>CAZUVQ010000059.1:0-10234 GCA_964623915.1 uncultured Oscillospiraceae bacterium | reverse complement strand
AATTTTCAAAAGCTTTTCTTTAATTTCAGAAACCGTCAGCTTTTTAGAATTGCTTGAATTATATCCAACCAAATTATCATTATTTTCCACAAACCCAAGATCTATGTAATTTTCGTAATTGAGACCACGCCCATCAGCAGGAATCCTGTAGAAGTTTCCCATATCAATAGCTTTAACCGCTTCTTCAGGTGTCATAAGCTCCTCATAAAACTTTTCTCCATGCCTTGCCCCGATTATCTTTATTTCACTATCAGCATCGAAAAGCTCCTTTACAGCTTGTGCCAAATCACCTATGCGGCAAGAATCTGCTTTTTGTATCATTAAATCCCCTGCTTGCGCATTTTGAAAAGCAAATATAACAAGGTCCATCGCCTCCTGAAGGCTCATTACAAACCGCGTCATATCAGGATTGGTTACGGTGATGGGCTTTTTTTCTTTTATCTGACTGATAAAGAGCGGAACAACGCTTCCTCTTGAATACAGAACATTTCCATAACGGGTACCACATATCAGCGTTTTATCTTTATCCACAGTCTGTGACCTTGCAACAAAAACCTTTTCCATAACTGCCTTTGTCATTCCCATAGCATTTACGGGATACGCCGCCTTGTCAGTTGAAAGACAGATGACCTTTTTTACGTCCGCTTCTATCGCCGCATTTAAAACATTATCAGCTCCGATAATATTTGTTTTTACAGCCTCCATCGGAAAGAATTCACACGGCGGTACGTGCTTTAATGCCGCTGCATGAAAAACATAGTCAACGCCGTTCATAGCACGGTAAATACTGTTGTAATCCCTGACATCACCTACATAGTATTTGATTTTGTCGTTTTGATAGCGATGGCGCATCATATCCTGCTTCGTTTCATCACGAGAAAAAATACGTATTTCATGGATTTCCGTATTTAAAAATCTGTCAAGAACACAGTTTCCGAAAGAACCTGTGCCGCCTGTAATAAAAAGAGTTTTATTTTTGAACATATGTATTTTCCTTCCAATACAATTTATTTAACATGGTGAGGTTGATTCATGAATCTTTCCAAGGCATCTTCCCAGGGCGGTAACCTTTTAAATCCGTTTTTTTTAAGTTTCTCTTTACTCATTCTGCTGTTTTTGGGTCTTACTGCTTTTGTTATATATTCAGAACTTGAAACCGGGATTACAGATACCTTTTTATTCCCTACTAAACGAAATATTTCGCAAGCAAAATCATACCATGAGCATATACCTTCATTAGTCGCGTGATATATACCATATTTTTCTGTTTCTGCCATATCTACAAGCAAGCGTGCCAAATCAAGTGTATATGTAGGTGATCCTATCTGATCGCCTACAACAGAAATACTATCTTTTGTTTTTCCCAAATTAATCATAGTCTTTACAAAATTATTCCCGTTTATTCCGAACACCCATGATGTTCGGACTATAAAATATTTAGCAAGCCTTTTTTCTATCATAAGCTCACTTTGATATTTTGAAAATCCATATGTATTAATTGGATTTCTTTTATCAGATGGCAAATGAAAATTAGTTCCTGTTCCGTCAAAAACGTAGTCTGTACTTATAAAAATCAATTTGATGTTATTTTCTTGACATACATTTATTATGTTTTCAGTTCCGGTTACATTTATTTTATAGCATAGCTCTTTGTTTTCTTCAGCGGCATCAACCGCAGTATACGCAGCACAATGAATAACGCAGTCCGGATTTGACAATTCTATGGTTTTTTTAACTGCTTCACTGTCAGTAATATCCATTTCATTAATATCCACCGCCGTGTAATCGTGCCCTCTTTCTCTTAATTCCCCTATTACATCATATCCAAGCTGACCAAGAGCACCCGTTACAAGAACCTTCATAAATACATGCCTCCATACATCTTTTCATAGTAATTTTGATAATCACCGTTTATTATGTTTTCCCACCATTCTCTGTTTTCAAGATACCATTTGATAGTATACTGAATCCCATTATCAAAATTTGTTTTTGGATACCACCCAAGCTCCTTGTGTATTTTGGAAGGATCAATTGCGTACCGCCTGTCATGGCCTGGCCTGTCCTTTACATAGGTAATCAAACTTTCAGGCTTTCCAAGAAATTTAAGTATTGTTCTCACAACCTCAATGTTTGATTTTTCATTATGCCCGCCAATATTATAAATCTCACTAACTTTTCCATTTCTAATTATAAGATCAATCGCAGCGCAATGGTCTTCAACATATAACCAGTCACGGATATTTTCACCTTTTCCATAAACAGGGAGGCTACTGTCCGCTAATGCACGGCTTATCATGAGCGGAATTAACTTTTCAGGAAAATGATATGAACCATAATTATTTGAACATCTCGATATTGTTATTGGTAAGTTATAAGTTCTGTAATAAGCCATGACAAGAAGATCTGCTGCTGCCTTAGATGCCGAATACGGCGACGAAGTATGTAAAGGCGTTTCTTCTGTAAAGAAAAGATCCGGTCTGTCAAGAGGAAGGTCTCCATACACTTCATCGGTAGAAACCTGATGATATCTTTTTACTGCAAATTTTCTTGATGCATCAAGCAGAACCTGTGTACCCATAATATTTGTTTTTACAAATATACCTGGGTCAAGAACACTTCTGTCAACATGGCTTTCAGCCGCAAAATTTACAACTATATCAAATTTTTCTTCTTCAAAAAGCTTTTCTACACAATCTCTGTCGGCAATATCTCCCTTGACAAACCTGAAATTATCACTTTCTGCCGCTTCTTTAAGCGTCAAAAGATTTCCGGCATAAGTCAAGGCATCAAGGCATACAATTCTATCACTTTGATAATGCTTTAATTGATAATATATGAAATTACTTCCTATAAATCCGGCACCGCCTGTAACTAAAATGTTCATACGAATCTTCCTTTACTCATTTACAGAGTATCTTCTCACTGTTTCCTCATATGATGCTTTAAACATAGGTTTTGAAATACGAATGCTTTTATTTGAAAGTTTTGCTTTTATTCTTCTTGCATTACCTTGCAACACTGTTTGTCCTGTTGATTGTGCTTGTTTATGTATTATAATATCAGTCAGAACCCTTTTTGTCTTAAGCCCTGTCTTGTTGAGATAATGACATAAATTTATTTCTTCATTATACAAAAATGTTTTTGGAAACGGCATTTTATAGAATTCAAAAAATTCTCCGGTCAGTACAAAAGCACAGCCTTGAACAATATAATTCCCCTCGTTAACATCTCCTGTTGTTCCGTTTTTTATTTCATTATTACTTATGATGCTTCTTTTGAATTTTTGCAGAAAATCTCTCAAAAAATCCGGCAACATATCAAAATAAGTTGAAAGGTATGCCCTTCGGGTAAAGGGAAAAAGGTTTGATTCTTTTATAATCTGTCCATATTGTCTTATACCATCAGTTCCTTTTACATACGGAGATAAGACGGCTATCCTTTCTTCGCGTGCTTCCATCAGTTGTGATAAAAT
Source organism: uncultured Oscillospiraceae bacterium (assembly GCA_964623915.1). GTDB lineage: Bacteria > Bacillota > Clostridia > UMGS1883 > UMGS1540 > CAZUVQ01. Next base: position 6,762 of record CAZUVQ010000059.1, on the reverse strand, counting down.
TCTATCCGTTGTAAAAATTGTGTCACTGTTAAGGATAAATACATCGTCCGCACCAAGATTTTCTCTTGCATATATGATACCATAATTATTACCCCTTGCAAAGCCTAAGTTTTTACCTGTTGTAATAATATAAATATTTTTTATATCTCTATAATTTTCATGTAACACTTCAAAAGATTCATTACTGGAGCCGTTATCAACAATAACTATTACAAAATCATCATATTTTTGTTTCAGCAAACTGTCAACACATTCAATTGTATCGTTATAGTTTATGTAATTCAGTACTATTACAGCAAGCATATATAACCTCCATTAAAAATTACAGTCACTGTTACAAAGCAATGGTGCATTTTTATCTTTATCTGAAAGAACAGGCTCTTCAACATCCCAAATAACTCCTATAGAAGGGTCATTAAACACAATAGAACGGTCGGCTGAAGGAACATAATACTGATCTACAAGGTACTGTATTTCAACATCATTGCTTTTTGAAATAAAACCATGGGCAAACCCCTTTGGAATATACAATAGCTTTTTATTTTCTTCTGACAGCTCAATGCCAATCCACTTGCAATAGTTTATTGATTTTTTCCGAAGGTCAACAACCACGTCTATTATAACCCCTTTTGTGCAACGTACTATCTTTGTCTGAGCATACGGATTTAACTGAAAATGAAGCCCTCTGACAGTTCCTTTTGTTGCTGTATATGAATGATTTTCCTGAACACAAGAAAAATTCACACCAAACTTTTCCAGTTCATTTAAATTAAAGCTTTCGTAAAACCATCCTCTGTGATCACCAAAAACCTTTGGTGTTATCTCCAATACATCAAGCAAAGCCGTTTTGATTATCTCCATTGTTATACTCCCAAATTAAAGTTCACTTTCTAAAAGTGAACTTATATATTCACCATATGCCGTCATTTTTAAGTTTTCACCGTTTTTTCTTAACTGCTCTGTATCAATAAATCCCTGTCTCCAAGCAATTTCTTCTAAACATGAAACATAAAATCCTTGCCTTGACTGGACTGCTTCCACATATTCTGAAGCTTTCAGCATGCCCTCAGGTGTACCTGTATCAAGCCAGGCAAGGCCTCTTCCCAAAAGAGATACCTTCAACCGCTTCTGCATCAAGTACTCATTGTTTACCGCTGTTATTTCTAATTCTCCTCTATGTGAAGGTTTTATTTTTTTCGCAATATTTATAACATCATTACTATAGAAATACAGGCCGGGTACAGCATAGTTTGATTTTGGTTTTTCAGGTTTTTCTTCAATTGATAAAACATTATTGTTATTATCAAATTCCACAACGCCGAAAGAAGTTGCATCCTTCACAGGGTAACCGAATATTATAGCACCATTTCCCAAATCATCTATTGCTTTTTCCAAAATAGCAGAAAAGCTTTGACCAAAAAAGATATTGTCCCCGAGAATCAGGCAAACACTGTCTTTGCCAATAAAATCCTCTCCTATTATAAATGCTTCGGCAAGCCCCCGTGGTGACGGTTGAACCCGATAAGAAAACTTCATACCAAGGGAAATGCCATCTCCAAGAAGTTTCTCATATAAAGGCAAGTCCTCAGGTGTTGAAATAATGAGCACTTCACGTATTCCAGCGAGCATCAGCGTAGAAAGCGGGTAGTAAATCATTGGCTTGTCATAAATGGGCAACAGCTGTTTTGAAACAGCCTTTGTCATAGGATAAAGCCTTGTGCCTTTTCCTCCTGCAAGAATTATGCCTTTCATTAGAAAACCCTCCAGCACTATGATAGATTTCTTTTTTTAATAAGGCTTTTTATAGTCTCTTTAATATAAGAATACTCCGTTGTATTCCTGAAAAAGAGCATAAAAAGACCTGACGGAACAAATACACTTGTTATACTTCTTGTGATAACGTCTGCTAAAGACGGTAATACCAAATAATTATAAATCAATTTATTAATAATAATTCCTATTAAAATTATTGCCACATATATTAAACAATTACGATAATATATTTTACAATTCATCTTAAACCGATATTTATAAAGTATAAACGGCTCATACCAGAGATTCGTCAGAATAAACGAAATCAATGTTCCAATAAATACGCCTATAACCCCCATTTTTTTAACAAGAATAACAGATACAATAAGGTTGATAACCACTTCAAAAAACGGTTTGTATCTCATTTTATAAAAAAGACCTGTTGCTGTAGTATACATAGCTACAACTTGTCTTACTCCTTGTAAAAATGTATTTATATACACAATAAGTAATACACTTTCCTGCATTACATATTCCTCACCAAGCCATATTCTGATAAAAGGGGTTCCCACAAAAATTAGCCCTGTTAAAAATACTCCGTATATCCAGAAAAACATAAAATTAATTTTCTGGAATATGTCATGCTGTTTTTCAAGGTTGTCAACTGAACAAACATTTCCTACTGCTGCTTGAAGTGCAGATACAATGAGAGATATCATACCCGTCATTGTTAAGATAAGCATGCTATAGTTAGAATAATATCCAATAATTACTGTACCCACAAACATTGAAATCAAAATGTTGTCTGTTGAATTCAAAACAGTGTAACCTACTTTGTGGCTAAATATTGCTGCTGAATTTTTAATAAGCTCTTTTATCTGATGCCCCGATAACTTTTCATTCGTCTTTTCCTTTAGATATGGATATATTTTCTTTAACTTTATTGATATATAAAATCCTGATATCCAATGTACCAAAATATTTATCCCCAGATACAAATAAAAGCTTTTAAATATAAGCAACACCAGAATATGTGCCGCAGTTTGAATTATCAAAAAAACAATTTTATTTATGTAATCTATGTACCCTTTTTGATCCGCCGAAATAAGAGACCTGTAATGGGCATAAAAATAAGATGAAGAGCTGTCAATTAAATAAAGTAAATATATTAATTTAATATTTCCTACATCAGGTGAGTCTATAATAATTTTATCAAGGAACGGAATCAAGCAAATACCAACCAACAAAATAATTCCGCCAATAAATGCATAAATATATCTGAAAGCTTTGAAATACTTTTTTATATCTGTAGTATTTTTTTCAGAAAGCGGCTTGTATAAACTATATACAATTGATGTCCCTATTCCAAGCTCTGCAAGGTTTAAGACAGACAATATATTTGCGAACAGTCCACTAACTCCAAGATACTCCGCTCCTAATATATGTATGAAAATAGTTCTTACAATGAATTTAGAGAAAATGCTCATTATTTGAGAGACTATGGCTATACTTGAATTTTTAAATATTCTTGAAGTCCTTGTATTAGACATTTATATATTAAGTTCTCCTTTAAAGTTTTCATCGGGCATTAAGTTTTAAATAATCTATAATTTTTCTACATCTTCTGATTTGCAAATATTTCTTGTATCAAATATAATCTTTTTTGAAATTTTGTTAATGCTTTTTCTAATTTCTTCATGACTCACCATAATTACTATCATCTTAACGGCATTTATAAACTCTTCAAAACTTTTACATTGCTTGTCCGTAATTGTTGCTTTCACATATGGATCATATACCAAAGACCCTGTACAGCCTTCGCTTTTCATTGCTTCAATAAGTTGAAGAGTTGGGCTTTCTCTGACATCTTCAACATTTTCCTTATATGTAAGACCATATATACCAACATCGGAAAAATTTGTAATATTGTTTTTTTTCATAATTTCTTTTATGCGTTTCAATACATAAAAAGGCATTCCATCATTTATTGTCCTTGCCGTTTTTATTAGTCTTGCCTCATGAGGATAATCTCCCACAAGAAACCATGGATCAACGGAAATGCAATGCCCGCCGACGCCCGGACCTGGCTGTAATATATTTACACGCGGATGCTTATTTGCAATTTTTATGATTTCATAAACATCTAAATCTTCTCGGTTACATATAACAGCCAATTCATTTGCAAAGGCAATATTGATATCTCTATAAGTGTTTTCTATGACCTTGGTCATTTCAGCAATCTTAATATCTGTAATTACAATTTCACCCTTGCAGAATGTGCTATATAAATCTCTGATTTTTTCCCCGATAGCTATGTTATCTACACCAACAGTTCTGGAATTATGTATAAGCTCATAAATCATATTACCGGGTATTATTCTTTCAGGTGCATGAGCAAGGTTAATTTTTTTTCTGCTGGATTCTACAACCGGACGAACAAACCTGTCAATTGTTCCGGGGGATATGGTAGATTCAACAACAATTGTTGCCTCATCGTTACACACATCAAGAATTCTTTTTACTGCTGAAATTACAAATTTGCAGTCTATTTTTTTACTGTCCTTTTCATAGGGTGTTGGCACTGCTACTATGTAAATATCCGCTTTCTCATATTCGGGCGAAAAACTAATCCCTCTCTGACATGCCGTAATATAAAGTTCCTTAAGCCCTACCTCATCAAAAGTTATATTATTGTTGTTTAACGTGTTAATAAGCTCACTATTATAATCTGTTCCAACAACATCAACTCCATTTGCAGCCATAATTAAAGCTGTTGGAAGCCCTATATATCCTAAACCAATTACATTAACCATTTTTCATTTCTCCCATTATTCAAACATTCGGTAAGGCAATACCTTAAACTGATCATTTGCTAAAGACCATACAAAAAGACCAATAACACAGATGCCTATTACTAATGCAACAGCCGTTCTAATTCTACTATTATTAATACTCCTTATAACATGAGGTATAGAAATAATACTATATATTGTGTAATACTCCCCGATTCTTTTAGCATTTGTGCCAATCATAGTGAATATCATCAGTATGGTTCCAACTGAAACAAGCATTGCTGACTGGTTAAAAACACAACCCCTTCCATTCATTTTCTCCATGGCTAGCATACAAGAAACCGAAATAATAAGTGTCATTAAAAACCACATATATGCGCCTGTATTTTTTGCTCTGTAATAATTATCAACAGTGGTGAATAGGTTTTTTTCAACAAAGGCATACATTTGATTTTTAAAAATAAATACTGTAACAAAGATTATAGCTAAAACCCATAAGGTGTTCTTGTTTACATTTGTTCTCGCAAAAAAATATGCCGGAATAAATAGGTATGCAGACTTATGGAACAATGAGGCAAACAGTATTATAATTAAAAATTTAAAAAGTTTTTTCTCATGGATATACTTAAAACTCCATACAGAAAAGCCGATGGCAACACCTTGCCTAATACCTGAAAACATAAAAGCGTAGTAATCAAAAACAATAAACAGCATCACAGAAAGATATGGATAAGGGCTGTATTTACCTGCAACATACACAACGGGTATAATCATTATACATGATGTGACAAACAAAAACCACCTAAAATTACCACCCAACGTGTAAATTAATTTGATTAATAGCGAAAAACCTATCTCTTGATGTTCCAGTGACATTTCTTCAAAAGTCATTACGCCATATCTTAAAAACCTTAAGTGGTAGCCCCTGGTATCAATTCCTATGTTATCTGCCCTGAATGTTAAAATGGCTATCAGTTGAATTGCCACAAGAATTAGTCCTAAGTTCATTTTACTGTGTTCACCAATTCTGTTGTTGCCTTTGTATGAACGCAGTGCCCCATATACTGTAATCAATAAAAAGTTAATTATTATTATCTCCATTATTTGTTTTTCTTTCTTTCAAATTATATATCTTTTTTTTATACTTTTCTACTTCATTATTAACCGAATACCCTGCTTCACATACTTTGATATTATAATCCTTTCTGCATAAAGCCTCATTATATTCAGTTTCTAATATTGCATTAACCCATTCTCCCGTGTCAAGCTCAACATATTTTATTATATCGGTTATATATGTATCATCAGGTATTCCTGTGGAAGCGATTATGGGAAGACCGTTTGCCTGTGCCTCAATGGCAACAATTCCAAGCCCTTCGTGCAAGGAAGGAAACAGAAATAAATCAGAAGCACACAAAAGTGCCGGTATATCTGCTCTTCTTCCAAGGGCAGTTATTTTATTTTCAAGCCCTTCCTCCAGTACTTTACTTTTAATAAAAGATTCCGTTTTGCCGTTACCTATGAGCAACAAATGATAATTATCCGGCAGTTCTCTCATAACAGGCAACAGAAATTCCTGGTTTTTCCCTTTTTCCATTCGCGCCACATATATTAAAATGCGCTTACCCTCAAAATTAAGTGTTCTTCTTGTATTAATACGCATTTGTTCATCAAAAATAAATTTATCAACATCTATGGAATTATGCATAATATATTTGCCATTTAGCTTATGCCAGCGTTTTCCGTAAAGCCATGTTCCGGCATTCTCTCCACATGCCCAAAAATCTGTTGCAGTTATAAAATTAAGAACCCTATAAAACATTTTTTTTGAGGTCACAATAATAGGTTCTTTATTTCCTCCTAATCCGTGGGCATGTACAATCCTTATTTTAACTCCATTTATTTTTGCAATAGCTAACGCCACAAAGGATATACTATTTTGGTGAACATGTACTATGTCATAATTACCTTTTTTTATTACATTTTGCAAATCACGGATATTTCCTCTGAGTGACACCCTTTTAGGTGTTAGGTGAAAAACTGAAAATCCGTATTGCTTCATTTGTTTTTCAATATCCCCCTCCTCTGTCCCATGAACAGCAAAATCAAAGATGATTTTGTCATCGTTAATTTTTGTACAATAGTTTTGCAGCATCATTTCAACACCGCCACCATCAAGGGCTGATAAAATATGAAGAATACGAATCTGTTTACTCAT
>CAZUVQ010000058.1:0-11949 GCA_964623915.1 uncultured Oscillospiraceae bacterium | reverse complement strand
TTTTAATAATCAGGAAAGCCTTACACCTGTAATATTCGGATATTTTTCTCTTGCTTCTAATACTTTTCCTGTTCCAATTACTACGCATGACACTGCATCTTCGGCAACATGAACCGGAATCCCTGTTCTTTCCTGAATCAGAACGTCAAGACCATACAAAAGTGAGCCTCCGCCGGTCATGGTAATACCGCCGGTGCTGATATCGCCAACAAGCTCAGGCGGAGTTCTTTCAAGAACAGAGCATACTGAATCAAGGATATATCCTGCAGGTACAAGCAAAGCCTTTGTAAGTTCATCGCTTGTCAGCAAAACTGATTTTGGAAGACCTGTCATCTGGCATCTGCCTTTTATCTCTGTTTCAAGAGGAATTTCTCTTTCAATTACGCCCCCTATGCTCCTTTTTAAGGTTTCTGCTGTACGTTCGCCTATAATTACCTTATGGTTCTTTCTTAGAGATTTTATTATTGCATCATCAAAAGCATCTCCGGCTGTTTTTATTGAATCTCCAACTACAATTCCGCCCAAAGAAATAACGGCAATATCACAAGTGCCACCGCCAACATCAATAACCATGTTACCGTAAGGCTTTGAAATATCAAGCCCGGCACCTATTGCCGCGGCAATAGGCTCTTCTATAAGCTCCGCTGTTTTAGCCCCTGCCAGAATTGCCGCATCTATTACTGCCTTTTCAAGTACCTCTGTTACACCGCAAGGCACACAAATTAATACATGAGGTTTAAATAAACTGTTTTTTATAGCTTTTCTCATAAAATACGAAAGCATTTTTTCTGTTGCTCTATAATCAGAAATCACTCCGTCACGAAGCGGGCGTACTGCTACAATATTACCGGGTGTTCTCCCAATCATTTCATTTGCTTCATTACCTGCTCCGGTAACACGTTTTGTGTTTTTATCAATCGCAACAACTGAAGGTTCGTTCAATACTATGCCCTTGCTCTTTATATAAAGTAGGGCAGAGGCAGTTCCTAAATCTATTCCGATACTCTGACCGAGGCTCATTTATTTCTTCCCTTCGTCAGATAACATCTCCCGCAGCATTTCTGAAAGCAGTTCTGTGATAGTAACAAAAACCCAAATCAGTGTTACAGTACTTATTTATAGCATCAACCACAAGCATTGGTTTTAAGTTTGCCTCATTACCAGCAGAAAGTGTCATCATTATTTTATCACCGTTAAGTGATATCTTTTTTATATTTTCCCTGATATTGGTTTCTTTTATTCCTTTTTTTGTTTTTTTATCCATTAATATCACATCATTTAAAAGAAAAGAGGTAATATGGCTTTCAGAAATGGGGTTTACCGGAGTAATTTCATAATCGGCCCATGTTATACTGTTGAAATCAACAGTAGCTTTAGTAACAGAAACAATTTCAATTGCCGGGGGAAGAGCACCATTTAAACTATTTAAAAAGTCTTCGCATGATATATCATCTGTCAGCTGTGCTGAAAACAGCTCGCATTCACTTGTTATTCCAACTGACAGGGGAGATGCAAATGAAATTTGTGGGTGAGGGTTAAAACCCTCGGAATACTTTAAAGGCAAACCTGCACGCCGCATTGCTCTGCCAATTGTACGGAGAAAATCAAGCTGCGATATATATTTTGATTTCCCTGATTTTTTATATTTAACAAAATATTTAGTCAATACACTCACCCACTTTCCAGGAGGATGCACCGCAAAGTGCGCATTTCTGTCTGCAATTAGGCGTTAATTCAGCCGTTTTTGCCCTTTCGTTTTCACGCATTAAATGTTTTTTAGTTACGCCTATATCAATCCTGTCCCAAGGTAAAATTTCATCATAGCCTCGTTCTCTTGTAAACATTTGCGTGCTGTATGAACATTCAGAGAAAGCCGTAATCCATTTTTTATAATCAAAATACTCGCTCCAACCATCGAACAAGCACCCTGCATCGGTCGCTTTTTCCAAAACAGCACAAAGCCTTCTGTCACCTCTTGCAAAAACACCTTCAAGAACAGACAGCTTTGATTCGTGATAGTTAATATTTATCCTTCTTGACCTTGGCGTTTCAAGCAGAACCTTTTGTTTTTCTAAAAGCTTTTCCTCACCGTCTTGAGCTGCCCACTGAAAAGGTGTAAAGGGCTTGGGTACAAAACAAGACACGCTTGCCGTAAGACTCACATTTTTGTCGCGATTTTCGCGTGGAATTTCAAAGTACACATCCAGTATCCTTTGCGCAAGGTGTACTATACCGGCTATATCCTCTGTGGTTTCATAGGGCAGACCAATCATAAAATATAGTTTAATGCTCTTATAACCACCCTCAAAGGCAAGACGGGCACTTTTTAATATATCTCCTTCGGTTATGCCTTTATTTATAATATCACGCATTCTCTGGGTACCTGCTTCAGGAGCAAATGTCAGCCCGCTTTTTCTTACCTTCTGAACCTTTGATAAAAGCTCCATTGTAAAGTTATCGATTCTAAGGGAAGGAAGTGATAGGCTGATATTTTTGCTTCCTGTCAATTCAAGCAGTTGCTCCGTAAATTCAGGCAGACAAGTATAGTCACTTGTGCTCAACGATGACAGTGATATTTCATCATATCCTGATTTACTTATAAGGTTTTCAGCGATTTCCAAAAGGCGCTGTGGTGTGCGTTCACGAACCGGCCTATATATATTTCCGGCCTGGCAAAACCTGCAACCCCTGATACAACCACGGAATACCTCAAGGCAAATTCTGTCATGAATTATTTCCATATAAGGCATTATTATGGTTTCGGGGAAATATGTCTTGTCAAGGTCTTTTATAATACGTTTGCGAACTGTCGCAGGGGCAAAACTGTATTTTGGCTCAAAGGATTTGATTTTTTCGCCCTCATATGTTACCTCATAGTATGAAGGCACATATATACCTTCAATTTTTGATATCTCCCTAAGAATTTCAGGGCGTGACAACCCTTTTTCGCGGCAGTCACGATATACATCTATATACTCGTTTGTTACCTCTTCGCCTTCTCCGAGTACAAAAAAATCAAAAAAATCAGCTACAGGCTCAGGGTTATATGCACATGGACCGCCGCCGCAAACAAACGGGTCACTATCGCTCCGCTCACGCGAATGGCGTGGGATACCTGCTAAATCAAGAACCTTCAATATATTTGTGTAGCACATTTCATATTGAAGAGTAATCCCCAATATATCAAAGTCTTTAACACTGTCACCTGTTTCAAGCGCAAACAAAGGTATATTTGCTTTTGTCATTTCATCTATCATATCAGGCCATGGTGTAAAAACACGCTCACAATATGTGTCGCTTCTCTCATTTATAAGATGATATAAAATGCGCAGACCTAAATGGCTCATACCAACCTCATACAAGTCCGGAAAGCAAAAGGCATATCGTACCTTTACATCATCAGGATTTTTTATTACAGCACCATATTCACCGCCTGTATAACGTGTGGGTTTTGAAACTCTCCATAGTATTTTCTCAAGTTCACTTACCATTATTATTCTCCTTGTTTTTCAATATTAAAATTTTATCATTCAGGCTATAGTTTGTCAAAGGATTTTTATAAAATGCCTTGTATATTTTTAATTTCTCTGTTATTATTATGTTGAAAGGATTGATATTTATGAGAAAAGGTCTTGAAAACCATAAAACTGCTTCAATTATTATATGGGTTGTCCTCTTTGCTATGCTTTGTTTTGATGCTTATAAGTACATAACAGCGCAAATATTCCCTGATTTATTTGCAATTATTTTATATGTGGTGATGGTCGCAATCGGTATTTTTTCAACCGTTTCCGCTGTTCGTGAATCTAAAAATAATAATGATACTTTGGTTGAGTAACAAAAAAATAAAGGGTTAATGCACAGCGTGCATTAACCCTTTATTTTTTATTTGTGAAGAATAGGTGACAGCCCTTTATAGCATAAAAGTGTCAACAGCGAAAGAGTTATACCTCTTACAAAGTTAAACGGTGTAATAATAGTTAAAACTATTTTAAGTTTATCTGCAAAGGATGCACCGGACATATAAAGCGGTAGCAGTATGTAAAGGTTCGCTATTGCTGCAAATACTGTTAATGCTATAACACCACAAATGAGCGAAATATATGCACCTTTTTTTGTTTTGTTTCTTTGATACACCAATCCAACCGTAAAGGCAAAAACACCGTTAACAAGAAAGTTTGCAAGCTCACCTACACCGCCTGTTGTTGTTATAAGCAAATGAATCAGGTTTTTAATAAGCTCCGTCATAAGCCCTGCAACCGGTCCCATGGATAAAGCAGCCAAGACAGCGGGGAAATCAGAAATCTCCACATCTAAAAAACCGCCCACCTTTAGCCCTGTCAGTGTGCCGATATACTGCAAAATAATTGCAATTGCAGAAAGCATGCCGACTTTTGCTATGATTTTTGTCTCTTTTTTTACCATAAAAAAAACACCCCCAATATAATAAATTTCAAGGGCATAATTTAATTTCTTTCATCCGGACTATACCGTCGGCTCCGGAATTTAACCGGATCAGCTTGCGCTCGTGGGCTATACCACCGGTGGGGAATTGCGCCCCGCCCTGAAACTCTTAATTCATTATATTATCTTTATTGAGTTTTGTCAACATTTCTTTCAAATAATCTTACTGTAACTCATTAAATTAATCAACATATATTATATAAGAACAAAGAAATTAAAAGGAAGTGATATATTTGATTATACATGTGGTTAAGAAAGGCGATACCCTATATTCACTGTCACAGCAATACGGTGTACCTGTGCAAAAGATTTCAGACGACAATGCCATAGTAAACCCAGAGGCTTTAGTGGTAGGGCAAGCATTGGTGATTACTTCGGAGAATATCAGGTATACTGTGCAAAGCGGAGACACTCTATATGCAATCTCAAACCGCTTCGGGGTTCCGATGGCGCAGATACTTGCTGCTAACCCACAGATAAGTGACCCTTCTAAAATAAATGTGGGGCAGACAATAATAATACCTGTTGCAAACGAAATAACAAGAACAATAGATGTAAACGGATATGCTTATCCGAATATAAACAGAAATACCTTAAACTCATCGCTACCGCATTTAACATTTATCAGCATATTCGCTTATACGGTGAATCCTGATGGAAGCCTTAACGAAGTCCAAGATACACCTATTATACAGACAGCACGACAGGCACGTGTTGCGCCGTTAATGGTTCTTACAAACATAGTTGAGGGCGAAGGCTTTGACAGTGACTTAGCTCATCTGATACTGACAAACGAACAGGTTCAGAATAATTTGATTAAAAACATTATAGCTACACTTGAAAGCAAAAATTATCACGGTCTTGACATAGATTTTGAATACGTATATCCATATGACAGAGGAAGTTACAATCAATTTTTAAAAAGAATAGTTGATACATTGCGGCCATTGGGTTATACGGTATCAACAGCACTTGCACCAAAAATAAGTGCAAATCAACAAGGATTATTGTACGAAGCGCATGATTACCCTGTGCATGGAAGGCTTGCTGACCGTGTTATACTTATGACATACGAGTGGGGATATACTTACGGGCCGCCCATGGCTGTATCGCCGATTGACCAGGTGGAAAGAGTGCTGCAATATGCAGTAACTGTAATTCCAAGCAGAAAAATACTAATGGGTATTCCGAATTATGGTTATGACTGGACACTTCCATTTGTGCGTGGCAGCCGCGCGCGCTCTCTGTCGAATGTAGCTGCTGTAAATTTAGCGGCACAAGTGGGGGCTGAAATCAAGTTCGACACAAAGTCACAGGCACCGTTCTTTAATTATTATGACAGTAACGGCAGACAGCATGTTGTTTGGTTTGAGGATGCAAGAAGCATTGAAGCAAAATTGAAGCTTATCACAAAATACAATCTCGGCGGAATAAGCGTGTGGACTTTGACAACTTTCTTTCCACAGCTGTGGTGGGTTTTAAATTCAATGTACTATGTAAATAAGGTGCTGTAATATCTTTAGAAAAAGGAACTTTAGCAAAACAATAAGCTAAAAATCGGGTATGATTCTAACTATTAATAGTTAGAATCATACCCGATTTACTTAAGAAAGCATTTAATTGAACAAAAAGAAGATGAGAAATTGTAAATTTACTAAATTTGTGAAAAACTTATTCATTTTTAGAAAAAACTATTGCAAATTTGAAATTTTTTGTTTATAATAGAGATAACAAAAGCATACTATTGATAATAAATGATAATTAAACATAAGAAAAAAATCGATTATGTTGTAATAGGAAAAATGAACCCGGATACATTTCGTAAGGTAATAGACCTTATAAAAAAATTGGAAAATATAAAATTAATTGTGGATAATTTAGAGGGGACATAATTGTCCCCTTTTTTGTGTGGATGCGTTTAACTGCCTCCTATTTCTTAGTGTTAATGTTACCGTTGATTTTTCTTTTTTAGCCTCAATAAATTTTATGACTTATATTATCATTGTTCAATTTTCAGACTATTTGAACACTCGATATTGGGAATTATAGGAGGCAAATAATCATTTCTCAGAGGAAGAAGTGCTTCAGAAATGACCTTATTCATATTTTCTACAAAAACAAATTTGATTGCTGAGCGGATGCTTTCGGGAACATCTTCAAGGTCTTTTTGATTTTCAGCAGGCATTATAATTTTTTTAACACCGAACATGAATGCAGCAAGAACTTTTTCACGGATACCACCGACGGGAAGCACACGTCCCCTAATTGTAATTTCGCCTGTCATTGCAAGGTCACTCGGAACTTCTCTTCCAGTCAGCGCAGACACAAGAGCGGTGCAAAGCGTTATTCCGGCTGACGGGCCATCCTTTGGAACAGCTCCGTCTGGTACATGTATATGAATATCTGTGCCCTTATAAAAATCCGTACTAATGCCAAGAGAAGATGCGTTGGCGCGAACATAGCTAATTGCGGCTTTTGCGCTTTCCTTCATAATGTCGCCTAAATGACCTGTCAGTTCGATATTGCCTTTACCCTCGCAAACATTGACCTCAATGCTCAGTGTATCTCCTCCGGCAGAGGTCCATGCAAGCCCACGAACTACTCCTGTTTCCTCAAGCCCTGAAAGCGTTTCAAGCCTGTACTTTTTCCTTCCGAGAAACATATCGAGATTTTTACTTGTCACAGAAATTTTTTCTTCGCCAGAAATTAGCTTACTTGCTGCTTTTCTGCATATCCTTCTCATTTCCCTCTCAAGCTGGCGCACACCTGCTTCTCTTGTATAATAAATAATTGTATCAGAAATTGCTGCCTTGTTTATTTTAAGTGTTTCGGAACTAATGCCTGTTTCTTCATAAACTTTTGGTATCAGATGCCTTATTGCTATTTGCTCCTTTTCTTCAAAAGTATAACCGCCAAGCTCAATCAATTCCATTCTGTCAAGCAGAGGGCGTGGAATTGTTTCGGCTGTATTGGCTGTTGTAATAAACATTACTTTCGATAAATCAAAAGGAACTTCAATATAATGGTCTCTGAAAGCAAAATTCTGGGCACTGTCAAGCACCTCTAAAAGGGCAGATGAAGGATCACCTTTATAATCACGGCCAAGCTTATCCACCTCGTCGAGCAGTACAAGTGCATTCATGGAACCTGCCTGACGTATTGCATTGATAATTCTGCCCGGCATTGAACCAATGTAAGTTTTTCTGTGACCACGGATTTCAGCTTCATCAGAAATACCACCCAGCGAAATACGTGCATAATTTCTGCCGCAAGCATTTGCTACGCTTTTTGCAATAGACGTTTTGCCGACACCGGGAGGGCCAACAAGACATAGAATTTGACCGCTATGATTTCCTTTTAAAATCCCGACAGCAAGGTATTCGAGAATACGTTCTTTCACACTTTTAAGGCCGTAATGGTCCTCATTTAATATTTTTTCTGCCTTTTTTATGGAATTGTTTTCTTTTGTGTAATTTCCGAATGGCAAATCAGTTAAGGTATCAAGGTAATTTCTTATAACATTTGCTTCGGGTGAAGAAGACTGCATTCTCTCAAGATGAGAAAGCTCTTTCATTGCCTTGCTTTTTACTTCCTCGGGCATTTTTGAAGCACTTATTTTTTCTCTGTATTCCTCGTTTGCCTCTTTGTCATCACCTAATTCTTTTGAAATTGCCTTGGCTTGTTCACGAAGGAAATACTCTTTTTGGTTACGGTCCATATTTTCTTTGACCTTAACCATTATTTCACGTTCAGTCTTGATAAGTTCAAACTCTTTATTCATTTTTTCAATAAGAAGATGCAACCTTTTATAAATATTGAGTTCTTCTAAAATTGACTGTTTATCTTCAATTTTCTGCAAAAATCCAGATGCTACACTATCGGCATACTGTGAAAGTGAATCCATGTTTTCAATGCTCATTAAAAGCTCGGATGATACCTTTGGATTTAATATTTCATACTCTGTCCAAATATCCGATACCATTCGCCTTAATGCTTCTTCTTCAATTGAGTCTATTTTTCTTCTTATGCTTTTGCATTCCATGACATCACAAAGATAATATGGTTCTGTTGATAAATATTCAACGCAGTTTGCACGGTACATGCCTTCTACAAGAACACGAACCATATTTCCGGGGAGCTTTAACAGTTGTTTTACTTTTGCCACTGTTCCCATTTTATAAACATCTGACGGCTGTGGTGTTTCTACTGTTATATCTTTTTGAGTTGCAAGAAAAATTTGCTGATTACCCGCCATTGCAGCTTCTAAAGCTTCAATAGAAGGTTTTCTCGCAACATCAAAATGCAAAATCATATTTGGAAAAATCACAATTCCCCGTACGGGAATAGACGGCAGAACAACTCTTCTTCTGAGATTAGCCATAAAATACCTTCCTTGGACTTTTTATTTAATAATTATAACATAATTTACCCTTTTTTTCAAGTATTTATTTGATTTTCTGCTAAATAGTATTTGCAATGCAAAAAAAATAAAACATGTCAGTAATTGTCAGTACAAAAAAAATTACATTATGTTTTATATTTAAAATAGGCAGTTCTGATGATAATTTGATGTCATTTTATGTCATGCACGACTTATGGTATATTTAAGACGTCGAAAGGAAGCCGGCAAAAATGGAGGTGGTCATGAATTATTTAAAAACAGAAAAAGGGTTTCGCAGAAAGGTTTACATATATCTCAAATCAGAAGACGAGATGCCAAAAACTTTTATCGGGCTTGCCGTATATCTTGGTTTGACAAAATCAGAGCTTGAAGAAATACGAGCAGGGAAACATGACACATCAGGAAAAAAATTTTCTTCTGTATTAAAAGAAGCTGATACCATATTTGAAAAATATGCCGAAAGCCTTTTGTTTACAAAGACAGGAAGCCACAGCGGAATAATGTTCTATCTAAAATCGGTTTACGGTTGGCAGGACAAGGAGAAAGAGGAAAGGGAGGATATAAGAGTTAATATTTCTGTAATTTGAAAGGAAGGTTGTAAATATGAGCACAGTATCTCAAGTTCTTGAAAGCTCAGTTGAAGAGTTTTTAAACTATTCATCAACTTTTTCAGGGCACACTGCAAACAAAACAAATCCCCATGGTGTTACAAAAGAACAAGTTGGACTTGATAATGTTACAAATGTAGAACAGGCAAGCAAAAGTGAGTACGATTCGCACGTTGCCGGCACGGCAGACAGACACAATATCGAAAGCATCCTGTATGATTCAAATTATAATCTAAAGGAGTATTTAGCAAACCTTATTCTAAACTCCAGTGGCGGAACAATGGACCACAGCCTTCTTATGAACAGGGATATATCTGATGCACATCCTGTTACCGCCATATCCGGATTAAATGATTTGTTGGGGCATACATACACATTTATCGGAACAACTGTGAACTCAACAGAGACAGAGATTTTCACAAATGACACGGGTCCCTTTATTGATGAGGTTGGGCGGATTCGTGTGCCACCCGGCACAGCTCTTGCAATTGATTTTAAATTAATATACGGAGTTGAAGTGGGAAGCCTTGAAAGGTTTTACACCACAAGATATATAACGCAAACCGCTACTGTGACAAGGACTGCAAGCACAGTCACCGCTCTGAGAACATCAGCTGCTGTAATAGCGGGAGAGGACACTTTGACGGGAACTTCATTCAGCATAACTGCAAACCATGCAGAAACAGACATGGGCGACGGAAGCCTTTCTTTAAAGGTTGTTGGCTTGGCAAATACATTGTACTGGAAGGCTGTTTTCAGGGTGATGCCCATAACCATGTCGGAATTTTTGGTGTAAAAAGGAGGGATAATTTGATTTTGTCAGATATACTTGAAGACATTGATAATATGCTGCCAAACCCATATACGGCAGATGAAAAGGTAACATTTTTAAACAAAACCATTAATGAAATATCTCGTTGTGCCGGAAAATGCGATGCTTACATATTTAATGCAAACAGTCACTTGAGAATATACCCCTTACCACATTTTATCAGGGGTGAAACAATTATTTGTGTATCTTTAAACGGAAAGGTTTTAAAACCATTGAGTGAGCGTGACAGCGGTGAAGGCTATTATCTTTTGCTTGATAATTTTTTAGGGTTTACTGTGAGGCCTAAAGACAATTCAAGAGTTATGGTGGTTTTTGAAGGGGTAAATTCTATTCTGAAGCTAAAAGAGGTGCTTGCCTTATGCCTTGAAGAAGAAGATTTTCTTGCACAGGAAATAAGGCTTGATGAGGAATACAGGTATCTTTTATTATACGGGGCGATGGCCGATATAGCAGCTGCAACCGAAGACACACAACTATCAAATAATTTACGCGCGGAATTTAACACATTAAAAGCAGATGCATTACAGGGGAAATATAAAAAGAGGGGTAAATATCCAAGGACAGGTGTTGTTTTATGATTATTTCAATTATTCTTTTTATGATTTCATTTATTGCCGGTTATTACATAGGTGCTAAAAGGTCCGAAACACAGCAAAAAGCAGTTTTTAGAAAAACGTATGGCACAAAAAACGGTTTATTTGAACCTGTCAGAAGGAGTTGATAAAATGAACCTTGCTGAAAAATATATCGATTATTACATAGAAGCCTCAAGGGCGAGGGGTAATCTTAGCGAAAAGTTTCAGGAGATGGATAAGTATTGGGAGGGTGATGTTAATAAACCTGTTTCGGAAAATGAACCGGGCAGCAGCATAAACATTGTTCATGCCAATATTGAAGGACAGGTTTCACAGCTTATGGAACAAAATATTGCTGTAAACACTGTACCGGTTACGCCTGACGACATGGCTTTTTCAAGAGCTGTTACAACTATGCTTGAGTTTATTAAAGAGAAAAACCATTTAAGGCGTGTGCTTGATATACACGAGCGCAGGCGTGAGAAATACGGAACAGGAATACTCCGTGTGACATTTGACACAAAGGCATTGAATGGTATGGGAATTCCGCTTATTGAATGTGTACAGCCACAGGCGGTTTATGTTGACCCTTGTATTACAAATCCATACAAAATAAACGAGGCTGAGTTTATTATTGAGAGAATCAAAAAAAGCGTTTACTGGGCAAGGCAGCAGTACGGTGACGAGACAGCCGCCATGTTAAAACCTAATTTTGACCCGGCATATGACAGCACAGCAGCTGACAATGAACCATCAACAGATAATGACTGGTATATTCATCTTCTTGTATGGACGAAAAACAATTCACAGTTACGGCTTGTTGAAATGAGCGGTTGCGGTATTATCTTATCAGACAGCGGTGATATGTTTTATAAAACAGGAAAATACCCTTACTTTTTCACGCCCCTATATTTCAGGGAGGACAGCATTTACGGTATGGGTGAGTGTGAACTGTTAAAACCTTTGCAGGATTTGATAAATGACCTTGACGACCAGATAAGGATTAACGCTCGCCTGACGGGTAATCCGCAAAGGCTTATTGAAACAGGGAGTGGTATTGACCTTGAT
>CAZUVQ010000057.1:0-12045 GCA_964623915.1 uncultured Oscillospiraceae bacterium | reverse complement strand
CGTTGTTCACCTGAATTTATAATTTACCTGATTATATACCCCTAAACAAGCTCTGTCAAGCCTTGACATAAAACACTGATTATGTTAAAGTAAGCGTGGTGATGTATATGTTTGATGCTGATATTAAATGCTTAAAAGGCATTGGCGAGGTTCGTGAAAAGCAGTTGTCCCGCCTTGGAATTGCCACATGCGGTGATATGCTTTACCACTTCCCCAGAAGGTTTGAAGACAGGTCAAAACAAAAAAGCGTTATTGAGCTTGTGGACGGTGAAACTGCCCTTGTTCTTGTTACTCCAAAAAGTGACATGACCGAGGTGAGATACAAAACCCGATTTACGGTGTACCGTCAGACCTTTGCTGATGATTCAGGGGTTATTGACGGTATCTGGTTTAATAACCCATACATAAAAAATACCTTTAAAAAAGGCGAATTTTATAAATTGTTTGGTACTGTTACGGCAAAATACAGAAAAAAAGAAATTCAAACTCCGGTTTTTGAGCCGTTGTATAAGAATAATGTAACCGGCAGAATTGTCCCTTTTTATAACCTTACCGCAGGGCTTACACAGAACAACGTGATTACACTTATGGAGCAATGCTTGCGTGTTACAAACGGATATATTCCCGAAAGCATACCAACCCAAATAAGAAATAAATATTCACTTGCAGCCATTGATTTTTCAATACAGAATATTCATTTCCCCACTGATTTTGAAAGCTATGAAATAGCGAAAAGGCGTTTTGTTTTTGAAGAATTTTTGCTTCTGAGTGTCGGTCTTCGCCTTATGCAAACAAAAAGAAAAAAAGAAGCTGCAATAAGTATGGCAGAAGTATCGGCAGGGGAATACCTGACTTATCTTCCCTTTTCGCCCACAAATGCACAAAAAAGGGTTATTGGTGAGATTTATTCCGATTTGGCAGGTAGTGTTCCTATGAACCGTCTTATCGAGGGAGATGTGGGCTCCGGCAAAACTGCTGTTGCCGCATCGGCTTTATTTGCCGCAGTAAAATCAGGTTATCAGGGTGTCATGATGGCTCCTACCGAAATACTGGCGGTTCAGCATTTGGAAACACTTAAAAAGCTTTTTCCACAGTTTTCGGTTGTTCTTTTATCAGGCAAATTGTCAGCCAAGGAAAAAAAGGTCGCATTAGAGCATATTGCTGACGGGGCTGCCCAGATAATAGTGGGGACACATGCATTAATAGAATCAAATGTAGTGTTTAATAAATTGGGTGTTGTTATAACAGACGAACAGCACCGTTTCGGTGTGAGACAGCGGGGAGCACTTGAAAAAAAAGGCCACAACCCGCACACACTTGTAATGAGCGCAACACCTATTCCGAGAACGCTGTCACTGATTCTTTACGGGGACCTTGATGTATCAATAATAGATGAACTTCCCCCCGGAAGGCAGACGACCGAAACAATTTCTATAGGCTATGATAAGCGTGAGCGCGCTTATGGTTTTGTGCGAAAGGAAATAGAAAAAGGACATCAGGGCTATATTGTTTGCCCTCTTGTAGAGGAAAATGAGATTGCTGACCTAAAAAGTGTAAAAAAGCTTACAGAAGAAATACAGAATAAATATTTTTCTAATATACCTGTCGCTTTTATTCACGGTAAAATGAAATCTGCCGAAAAGGATAATGTTATGGAGCGTTTCCGAAATGGTGAAATAAAAGTTCTTGTTTCAACAACCGTTATTGAGGTAGGCGTAAACGTTTTATCTGCAACTATTATGTTAATTGAGAATGCTGAGCGTTTCGGGCTTTCTCAGCTCCATCAGCTTCGAGGCAGAGTGGGCAGAAGCACTGATAAGGCTTACTGTATTTTGATTTCTGACAGCAAAAATGAAGTAACAAAAAAGCGGCTTAAAACAATGACAGAAACTACGGACGGATTTAAAATTGCTGATGCCGATTTGAAATTGCGCGGTCCGGGAGACTTTTTCGGCACAAGACAGCACGGTCTGCCGGAGCTTAATATTGCAAATATTTATGAGGATATGGATGTATTAAAGCAAGCTTTAGGTGCGGCACAAGAAATTTTAAGTGATGACCCTACTCTTATAAAAAACAAAAACAAACAACTGCGCTCAAGAGTTGCTGCGCTTTATAAAAAAGCATTTACAAACGGTGCCATGAATTAAGGTAAACTTTTTTGATTTTTCGTCATTGCGCTTTGCGCAATTCCCTACAAATTAAAAAAGCATTTACAAACGGTGCCATGAATTGAGGTGAACATTTTTGGAAAAAGAAAAAATCGAAAGAATTAACCAGCTTGCCAAAAAGGCAAAAACAACAGGATTGACTGATGAAGAAATTATCGAGCGGCAGGCACTTCGCCAAGAATATATAAAGTCTATACGCGAAAATATGAAAGCCATGCTCGGCAACATCGAATATTCGGATGAAAATTAAAAAATGATACGAGTATTTTATAAAAACAGTTGAATTATTTACTGTTTTGTTATATAATTATAATTTGTGGTTAACACATAATATTTTAACGGAGATGGTACAAATGAGCAAGTTTTTAGAAAGAATAGCTGAGCGTGCACGCGCCGACAAGAAGACTATTGTCTTAGCGGAGGGTGACGATATAAGAACTATATGTGCCAGTGCAATGGCTATAAAAAAGGGCATTGCAAACATAATTATTCTTGGTGATGAAACGGTTATCAGTGAAATGGCAGCAAACGAAAACCTTGATATTTCTGCGGCTACCATATTAAACCCTGAAACTGACAGCAGAACAGAAGAATTTGCAAACCAGTTTTATGAAATGAGAAAAGCAAAAGGCATGACAGAGGAAAAAGCCTTGGAAACACTTAAAAATCCTCTTTACTTTGGTTGTATGCTTGTTAAAAACAATATGGCTGACGGAATGGTTGCCGGTGCTGTTAATTCTACGTCAAATGTCTTAAGAAGTGCTTTGACAACTGTAAAAACAGCCCCTGATGCCAAGATTGTGTCAGCTTTTTTTGTTATCTGTGTTCCCGATTGTGAATACGGAGAAAACGGCATATTCGTATTCGGTGACAGCGGTCTTGTTGAAGACCCGGATGCTGAAAAGCTTTCAGAAATTGCCATATCCTCGGCAAAAAGCTTTAAAACATTAGTAGAAGCTACGCCAAATGTTGCTTTATTATCATATTCTACATACGGAAGTGCTGCCAGCCCATTGGTTGATAAGGTGGCACTCGCAACAAAACTTGCCAAGGAAAAACGACCTGATATGAATATTGACGGTGAACTGCAGCTTGATGCCGCAATTGATGAATCCGTAGGAAAATTCAAGGCACCTGATTCCTCTGTTGCAGGCAAAGCAAATGTTTTGATTTTTCCTGACTTAAATGCCGGAAACATCGGTTACAAGCTTGCACAAAGGCTTGGAAAAGCAGAAGCATACGGCCCGATAACACAGGGAATTGCAAAACCCGTCAACGATTTATCACGCGGCTGCACAGCTGATGATATCATGGGTGTCATTGCCATTACATGCGTTCAAGCACAGGATAACAATTGAATTTGAAAGGATCTGTTAAGATGAAAATACTTGTTATTAACGCCGGAAGCTCCTCACTGAAATATCAGTTCATTGATATGTCAGACAGAAGCGTTATTGCACGTGGTCTTTGCGAAAGAATTGGAATCAGCGGCTCAAAGCTGACTCATACCCCGGGAAATGGTGACAAAGTAATAATAGAGCGTGATATGAAAAACCATACCGATGCTATAGAAATGGTTATTGCGGCGTTGACTGATAAAAACCATGGTGTAATTACAGATATGAATGAAATATCTGCCGTTGGTCACCGTGTTGTTCATGGCGGTGAGTACTTCTCTGAGTCAATTATAATTGATGAAAAGGTTAAAGATACAATCGAGCTGTGCACAGAGCTTGCTCCGTTACACAACGGCCCAAATCTTACAGGTATAAAAGCCTGTGAAAGGGTAATCCCGCATGCACCACAAGTTGCTGTGTTTGATACGGCTTTCCATCAGACAATGTCACGGCAAGCTTATATGTATGCCATTCCATATGAATACTACGAAAAGCATAAAATCAGACGTTACGGATTTCACGGAACAAGCCATAAGTATGTTGCACTTCGTGCCGCAGAGATGCTTGGCAAACCACTTGATGAATTAAAACTCATTTCCTGCCATCTTGGGAACGGTTCAAGTATTACTGCAATTAAAAACGGTAAATCGATTGACACATCAATGGGCTTTACTCCGCTCGCAGGTCTTCCTATGGGAACCCGTTCCGGTGATATAGACCCTGCCATTATTTCCTTTATAGCAGAAAAGGAAAAAATATCCGCAGCAGATGTTATTGATGTGTTAAACAAAAAATCAGGTGTTTTAGGTATTTCGGAACTGAGCTCTGATTTCCGTGATTTGGGCAATGCCGCCAAAACTGACGAAAAGGCAGAGCTAGCGCTTGATATGTTCTGTTATAGAATAAAAAAATATATCGGTGCGTACACAGCCTCAATGAACGGCGTTGATGCCATTATTTTTACGGCAGGTATTGGTGAAAATAATTCTGACCTCCGCAAATGTGTTGTCGGAGATATTAGCTTTTTTGGTGTTGAAATTGATGAGGAAAAAAATAAGGTAAGAGGTGAGGACTTAGATATTTCAGCCCCAGGCTCTAAAGTAAAAACCCTTGTTATCCCCACTAACGAAGAACTCATGATTGCAATTGATACAGAACTTCTGGTAAAATAATATTGGACAAAAAATACTGTTAATAAAAATATATTAATTTATGAAGAAATATTTTAAAATATTAAAGGGCTGCACCGCAGCCCTTTTTTCGTTTTGTGATTATTCTTCTGCGTTCAAAAAATTGTCGGCATAGTTTTTAAGGTCGTCTATATTTCTGACCGAATCTGCTTTGTCCTCAATCATTTCCTGAACGAATAAAGGAAGTTCCGAATAATAATCTCCTGCTTCAATATCCTGCTCCAATAAATCGAATAAGTCATAAAATTCTGCTGACATATTAATCACCTCGCGGATATTTTCTGCAATTTTGTCTTAATTATTCATCTTTTTCTTTGTCGCCTTCACAGCCGCAGTTATTGTCGTAATCCTTAAGAGGCGGGAAAAACTCATCCACCGGAAAATTCATCTCATCGAACATCTCGCAAGGGTCGCTTTCCTTTGCCGGCATACATTCCTTATCGGGAATACAAAAATCATATGCAGGGATCAGAAGCTGCGAATTTCTTTGCAATTTTATAATTGTAAAAAAACCTAAAGTAACATAAACCTTGCGGCATTCATCACTATGATAAAATTTTTCTGAAAAAGCACTTTTAATTCCGGTCGGGACTGCCGGCTCAAATGATTCATACTTGCTGTGATGGTGTTCTGATATGCATGCTGAAAGCGGCACAGGATCAACAACCTCAACTACTGCCTCAGGCAAATTTGTTTTTTTAAAAAATTCATTATCACAGCCGTTTGGGTTGTATTGTGATGTGAATATTTTAGCACGACCGCATGAGCCGAAAAGAACTATTTTTTTACAGTATATTACAAGCCCCCAGATTGCCTGAGGCTCGGGGCATATACCTGTCGGTTGCAGCTTAACCTTGATATAATACTTTAAATCCACAGTATAAAAACCATTGCTGTAATCAACAGGCTCAACGTCACTTGTTACCCAGATAATTTCAGCATCAGTAATTTTCACGCCCGCAGCGCAGTCAACTGCACTCTGTCCGCTTTCACATATGTAAACACGCAGGTTTTCGACACATTCCTTAGATTTACATGAATCATAGACTTGCTTTGTCTGTATGCATACCGCTTCTTTAAAACGGTCACATTTGTTATCTGACATTATATAGCCTCCCCTATTTTTTATCGGTTCTCGCTATATTTTATGTCGTGTTTTAAAAAATGTGCAAAAAACTTATACGAGTGCATTATTTAATATGTTTCGTGGTATACCGAAGTAAATCAACAAGCTGAACAAACTCATTTCTAAGACCGAATTTATCGCTGCCTAATGCTGCACGTGCCTGTTCTATTATTGAATCAAGAGTTATGTTTTCTGCATATTCTGATTTATTTAAAAGCATGCCAAGCTGTGCAACGGCTGATGCAAAACGATAATCATCGCTCGTATTTTCAGATAAATCTGAAGTTACAGTATATTCAGAGAGAATGCTCTCATCGCTGTCCGGGTTCTTGTACCGTATTTTTACAAGCATTAAATCGTCTGAACCGGTTGCTGTACTTGTCTGATATTTTAAGGTGCTTTCTTTTGCTTTATCACCTTGCAAAACTATCTCATAGAAAACTGTAACGGTTGCACCTGCCCCCAGCTCGCCTGCATCCTTTTTATCATTTTCAAAATCCTCGTTCTCAAGCCTGCGGTTTTCGTATCCTATAAGTCTGTATTCCGAAACCTTTTGCGGATTGAATTCTGTTTGAATCTTAACATCTTTTGCAATTGTAAAAATAGTTTTTGTCATATCATCAACCAAAACTTTTTTTGCCTCGCGGATATTATCAATATATGCATAGTTCCCGTTTCCCTTGTCAGCAAGCGTTTCCATGCGGTTGTCCTTATAATTGCCCATGCCAAAGCCTAACACACTTAAAAATATTCCATTATCACGTTTTTGTGTGATAAGTGATTCAAGTTCAGCCGTTGAGGAAGGCCCGATATTAAAATCCCCGTCAGTGCAGAGAATTATTCTGTTGTTTCCGTTTACCTTGTTTTCTTCTGCAAGCTGGTATGCAAGTGAAATACCGTCTGAACCGGCCGTGCCGCCGCCTGCATTCAAGGATGATATGGTATTTAAAATTGTTTCCTTATTTATTGCCGGCGTTGGCATAAGCGCAACACGTGTTCCGCTTGCATAAGTTACTATGGAAACCGTATCCCTTTCATCAAGCTCATTTAAAAGCATTTCAAGGGAATTTTTAACCAATGGCAGCTTATTGCGGCTATACATTGAGCCTGATGTATCAATTAAGAAAACAATGTTTGAAGGTGACAACTCTAATAGTTCTTCGCCTGACACAGTAATCATTGTCAAAAGATTATCTTCGTTCCATGGGCAAACTCCGGACTGTGTACGAACACCAAAAGGCTTACCGTCCTCTGTTTCCGCTTTTTCATAGTCAAAGTAATTTATCAGCTCTTCCGTACGTATTGCACCCTCGGCAATTATTTGCCCGCCTAAAATAAACCTTCTCATATTGCTGTATGATGCGGTGTCAGTATCAATAGAAAATGTTGAAAGGGGTGATGTTAAAACGTCCTTGAATACATTTTCATCATAGCTTACATATTCTTCTGTATTAAAATTGTCAGGAAAAATTATCGGATGCTCGTATGGCGGCATTATTATTTTAGCACTGTCCACTGACTCCATATCCATATCCGAAAATGCCACAGTGCTATTTCTGCTTGCGCCGCCGGTGCTGTAAACTTTATTTTGCGTGTTATCATTATCGAGGTTATCTTCATATGCTTTTGAATTTACTATCATCTCGGCAATTTGACCTCTTGTTACCTTGTCTCCTATCAGCGCAACAACATTGTCTATTATTCCGTAATCAATTGCAGTTGAAATATAATCAACCGGATAGTTTTGTGCATAAATTCCCAATGCTCTGCAAACTACTGCGGCAGCCTGTTCAAGGGTAATCTCATCATCGGGGCAGAATTTTCCGTTATCATGTCCCTTTAGCATCCCTGCGCTTACTGCTTTTTTTATAAATGAGTATGCCCAATGAGTTGAGCTAAGGTCTGAAAATTGTATTTTTTCTTCCACTGCATCAAAATTAAAGCTGTTTACTATAATTTTTGCAAACTCAGCCCTTGTTATGGTTTTTTCGAGGTGAAGCTCCCCGTCTTCATAGCCTTCAAGTATTCCTGACTGCTCGAGCGTTTTTGTTGTATCATATTCATCACCTGAAATTGGCAGAATCAATGCCACTAATACTAAAAGAGCAAGTATTGCCGTAAAAAATTTTCTCTGTTTCATAATACCATTCCTTCCTTTTAATTAATAATAATGGTTCCTTACTTATAATACAATTGTAAACAATAAAATGTTGAGTAAAATAAAAAATAACCGGAAAATTCCGGTTATTTTTTATTTGCTTTATCATAAGCCTTTTTTATATCCGCCAACATATATAAAGAACCTGCCGCAAGAATGCAGCTATCATAATCAAGCGCTTTTTTCATTGCATCATCAATGCTTTGCACTGAAATTACATCCTTTGTAAATTCCTTTGCACAAGCACTCAATTCATCTGCAGGCAACGCCCTTGGCGACGGAACGGTTACAGTGATAATTCTTTTTATGCACGGTGTAATAATTTTGAGTGCCTCACGGTATTCCTTGTCACGAAGCATCCCCATAATAAGCGTAACATTTTTATCTGGAAAAAACCTTTTGAGAACTTCTGACAAAGCTGTCATACCGGATATATTATGCGCCCCGTCCATTATCATCAAAGGATTATCTCCAATAACTTCAAATCGTGCCGGCCAATATAATTGGTAAAGCCCTTCATATATTGCCTCATCGGGAATGTTTACACCTATATCTTTTAAAATATCTATTGTCAAAAGAGCAAGTGAGGCATTTTTCACCATATGCTCGCCAATAAGAGGAATAAAAACATTCTTGTATCTGCCATAGCTAAATACCGAGCCACGAAGCCCTGAATTTTGTATTTGAGGTACTTTTGCAATATGTGCCTTGCACCCCAAATCATTACAATGGCGCAAAATCTCTGAAAGTGCCTCCTCGGGCTGTTCACAATAAATAGCAACAGGAGAGCCTTCCTTAATAATTCCACATTTTTCGTAAGTAATCTCAGTTAAGGTATTACCTAAATACTCCATATGGTCAAAATCTATGGTGGTAATTACTGAGACTAATGGCGCATCAATTACATTTGTAGCGTCAAGCCTGCCGCCAAGCCCCACCTCTAAAACCACATAGTCACATTTGCTTTTGGAAAAGTTACACATTGCAACAGCTGTTACAACCTCAAATTCAGTCGGATGGTTAAAACCGTCTTTAACCATTTCACTGCATTTTTCGGCAACTGTATCTGTTATCCTTGCAAGGCTTTCGTTATCAATATTTTTATTATTTACAGCTATTCTTTCGTTAAAATCATAAATAAACGGCGACGTGTATCTGCCCACCTTATAGCCGGCCTCCAAAAGAACGCAAGCCAGTGAAGCCGTTACACTTCCTTTGCCGTTTGTTCCTGCAACATGTATAAATTTCAAGCTTTTTTGCGGATTTCCCAGCCGCTCCAAAAGTTCCCTGATATTTGTAAGCCCAAGTTTTGAGCCGAACTTAGTGGTATTATGAATAAAGTGAAGTGCTTCTTCGTAATTCACAATCTACATCCTTATTTCATGCCATTAAGGCTTTCTGAAACCTTAGACAGCATATCCTTGTATTTTTCGTATTTTGCCTTTTCTTCTTCTATAAGCTTTTGTGGTGCTTTGTCTAAAAATCCCTGATTGGAAAGCTTGCCTTTGCTTCTTTTTATTTCACCCTCAAGGTTTTCCTTTTCCTTTGTAAGACGTACAATTTCTTTTTCCTTATCAATAAGCTCATCTGTGGGGAGCATAAGCTCAGCACCTTCCACAATAACGCTCACTGCATTTATTTCTTGCTTCTCTGAGGTAATAATAACTTCAGATGCGTATGCAAGCTTTTTTAAGAATGCTTCGCCCGAGCAAAATAAACTGCTTTTCTCAGTAACAATAATAAGCTTTGACTTCTTAGAAGGAGGAATATTCATTTCCGCACGTATATTTCTTATACCGCGAATTGCATCGCAGATAACAGTCATATCAGCTTCTTCTTCTTTGAAATTTAAGTTCTCATTATATTGCGGCCACTGTGATATAACAATTGTTTCATCCGAAACGGGAAGAGCACAGTAAATTTCCTCTGTTATAAACGGCATAAAGGGGTGTAATAGCTTCAATACACCTGACAAAACATATGCAAGCGTTTTCTGTGCATCTGTCTTTGTATCACAATTTTCATCATAAAGCCTTGGTTTAACAAGCTCTATATACCAGTCACAATACACATCCCAAATAAAGTCATACAGCTTTGCCACAGCAACGCCCACCTCAAATTTTTCAAGGTTTTCAGTTACTTCCTGAACAAGCGTATTGTATTTTGATAAAATCCACTTGTCCTCAAGCTGCGGATTTTCGGGAAGGCTTATCTCATCAATAGAAAGATTCATCATAACAAAACGAGCTGCATTCCAAAGCTTATTGGCAAAGTTTCTTGATGATTCTACCCGTTCTGTATAAAAACGCATATCGTTGCCCGGAGAATTGCCTGTTGCAAGAGTAAACCTTAAGGCATCAGCGCCGTACTTATCAATAACTTCAAGCGGGTCTATTCCGTTACCAAGTGATTTTGACATTTTTCTTCCCTCGCTGTCACGAACAAGCCCATGGATAAATACATATTTAAAAGGCTCTTCATTCATCTGCTCCATACCGGAGAAAATCATCCTTGCAACCCAGAAGAATATAATATCATATCCAGTAACAAGCACACTTGTGGGGTACCAGTATTTAAGGTCCTCTGTTTCATCTGGCCAGCCAAGCGTTGAAAACGGCCAAAGAGCCGAGGAAAACCAAGTATCAAGAACATCATTGTCCTGTACTGTTTCGCCTCCGCACTGTGAACAAGTTTTTACTTCTTCTTTGGAAACAACCATTTTTAGGCACTTTTTGCAGTAGTAAGCCGGAATCCTGTGTCCCCACCAAAGCTGACGGGAAATACACCAGTCATGAATATTCTCCATCCAGTTTAGGTACGTTTTACTGAATCTGTCCGGGACGAACTTAATTGTTCCATCTTTAACAACATTTATAGCAGCTTCGGCAAGCGGAGCCATTTTAACAAACCATTGATCAGATGTCATAGGCTCAACAGTTGTGCTGCAGCGGTAACATTCACCAACATTATGGTCATGATTTTCCGTCCGAAGTAAAAAGCCCTCTTTTAGGAGATCGGCTACAAGCTGCCTTCTTGACTCATATCTGTCAAGCCCTTCGTATTTGCCGCCATAAGCGTTTATTGTTGCATCGTCGTTTATAACCTTTATCTGTTCAAGGTTATGCCTTAGACCAACTTCAAAATCATTAGGGTCATGCGCAGGTGTAATTTTTACGGCTCCTGTTCCGAACTCCATGTCAACATAATCGTCCGCAATTATGGGGATTTCACGGTTTACTATTGGCAAAATCAGGGTTTTTCCGACAAGGTGAGAATATCTTTCATCCTTTGGATTAACTGCTACTGCAGTATCACCGAACATTGTTTCAGGTCTTGTCGTAGCAATTTCAAGATATGTGTCCTCACCCTTTACGGGGTATCTTATATACCAGAAATGGCCTTTCTGCTCATTGTAAGAAACCTCAGCATCAGAAAGAGCGGTAAGGCAATGAGGACACCAGTTTATAATTCTGTTGCCCTTGTAAATCAGCCCTTTTTCGTAAAGCTTTACAAAAACCTCTTTAACGGCTTTACTGCAACCTTCATCCATTGTGAAACGCTCCCTTGTAAAGTCACAGGAGCTGCCTAATTTTTTCAGCTGATTAATGATTCTTGAACCGTACTGTTTTTTCCATTCCCACACTTTTTCGAGGAATTTCTCACGCCCTAAATCATATCTTGTTATTCCCTGCTCTTTTCGCAGAAACTCTTCAACCTTGATTTGCGTAGCAATACCGGCATGGTCAGTACCGGGAAGCCACAGCGTGCTGTATCCCTGCATTCTCTTGAAACGTATTAAAATATCCTGCAATGTTTCATCAAGTGCATGCCCCATGTGAAGCTGACCTGTAACATTTGGGGGAGGAATTACAATTGAAAAAGGCTTTTTGTTTTTATCGGGCTGCGGAGTAAAATAACCGCCCGAAATCCATTTATCATAAAGCCTGTCTTCTACCTTTGAAGGCTCATAAGTTTTTTCTATATTTGTTTGCACAAACGTCAC
>CAZUVQ010000056.1:0-12298 GCA_964623915.1 uncultured Oscillospiraceae bacterium | reverse complement strand
GTACTGTTCTTTTTTCCCTCACGGCAAAAAGCGGTATTTGTGAAATGGATAAAATAGCAATGTGGAGAGATATAAGATGGCTTCGCACTGTGATAGCAGTGGTTGAAATTTCCTTTATGTTCGGTATATATATTATTATGGCAAGCGGAGCGGGGACAACAGCTGCACAGTTGACAGGTATTGCAGTAATTAAACCTATTATATGTTTTGTTTTTTGTATAATTGTAACTCTCATTGCACTTTCGGGTGTTAATGGTGTTGTAAAGCTTTTTTCCTTTGTCATACCTCCTGTTACAATTCTTTCGTTTGCAATAGGAGTAATCTCGCTTAAAAAAACAGGTATACACATAGGGATTAATGTACCGGGCAGCCCAAATCCACTGATAGGAAACTGGGTTTTGGCCGCACTGACTTTTGTATCATATAATTTTTTCTGTGGTATAGGTGTTATGACGGCAATAGGTGGAAAAACCGGCGGTGGGGGAAGGGGTTTTAAAGGTGCTTTGTTTGGTGGTATGCTTATAATTGTAATTGCTGCAAGCATTATTATACCGCTTATGTCATCACCGTATGCGACTGACAAGGAAATTCCAATGCTTGCTCTGACAAAAATGCTGCACCCAATTTTTACTTACATATATGCAGACCTTTTGTTTATTGCAATGCTTGGGGCGTCGCTGTCCGTATTTGTGCCAATACCAATGTATTTTTCAAGGTTTGCATTTTTTTCGAACCACAAAAAACTTTTTGCAGTAATCCTCAGTTTAATTGCTTTTATCGGAAGCATGGCAGGCTTTGGCAATCTCATAAGCGTTGTATATTCTGTTTACGGGTATATTGCATCTGTGATAATAATACTAATGGTCATACATTATTTTAAGATAAGAAATGCTTGATAATTTTTAAATTTTATATTATAATCTGCTTATAGCTTTTTAATAAAGGGGAGATAAAGTGTGGAAGTGGTAAACTGCAAATGCCCGAATTGTATGGCACCCCTTGAATTTGATGCGGGAAGCCAGAAAATGACATGTGAATTCTGTAATGCAAGCTTTGATGTTGAGGCTGTCAGGCAGTTTGATGATTCTGTCAGGAAAGCCGAAGAAAAAACCGAGCCTGAATGGGGAAAATATGAGGGCGACCAATGGAACGAGGAAGGGTATTGCCTTCACAACTGTCCCTCATGCGGAGCACAGATAGTAACAGAAGAAGTAACGGCTGTTACAAAATGTCCTTATTGCGATAATGTGACTGTGTTTGCAGGAAATCTATCAGGCGTTTTACGACCCGATTATGTAATTCCCTTTAAAATAGACAGTAAAGCCGCTAAAGAAAAGCTCACAAAGTTTTGCAGGGGAAAGTTTCTTTTGCCGAAAGGCTTTCTCCAAAATGTAAAGCTTGAAGAAACAAATGGCATTTATGTTCCCTTCTGGCTTTTTGACTGTGATGCAGGGGGCAGCGTTACATACGATGCAACAAAGGTAACTAGCTGGAGTGACAGTAATTATATCTATACGAAAACAAGCCATTATCTGGTTTTACGCGAAGGCACATTGAGCTTTGAACGTATTCCTGAGGATGGTTCTATAAAGATGGACGATGCGTATATGGAATCAATTGAGCCATATGATTACGCCGAAATGATGGATTTTGACACTGCATTTTTATCGGGATATGTGGCGGACAAATATAATGTTGATGCACAAGAGTGCAAAAAACGTGCCAATGAAAGAGTGAAAAAAAGCACGGAGGATGCCTTTGCGTCAACAGTAACGGGGTATTCTGCAGTAATTCCCAAAGCCACTTCAATTGATATGAATAACGGAAAAATAAAATATGCCCTATTACCTGTTTGGATGCTCCATTACACGCATAAGGGAGAAAAATACACATATGCCATAAATGGGCAGACAGGGAAAATAGTAGGGAAACTGCCTGTATCAAATGCAAGGTTTTTCGGATACCTTGCAGGTATTTTTGCATTTGTAACTGCAATATCGGCAATAATATCAGGTGCGGTGTGAGGAGGATGAATATGAGAAAGTTTTTGGTTTTAATTGCTGTATGCTTTTTTGTGATTTCCCCTCATGCTTTCGCAGAAAACGAATTCGGTACTGATAAGAAATATGTTATAGATGAGGCTTTTCTACTGTCCCCGGAAGAAGAAGAGAAAATCGAGGAAGAAATCATAACTTTGCGGGAAAAGTATAAATTTGATTTGGTAATATTAACTGTGGACAGCTTAAAAGGCAAGAGCAGTATGGAATATGCTGATTATTATTATGACTATAATGGTTACGGTTACGGTAAAAACTATGACGGTGCACTGCTTCTTATCAGCATTGGAGCACAGGACGGCACAGGAAGGCAGGGATGGATATCCACAAGCGGCAAGGGTATAGATATTATTGACGATGAAAACATAAGTTCGATGGGCGAAAACCTGTCAGAGCTGCTTTCGGACAATAAATTTTTTGATGCCGGTATATCCTTTGTCAGCATGTGTGAAAATGAGCTCATGGGGTCAAAATTAACTAAATGGATTATCTCTGCAATTATTGGTCTTGCTTTGTCAATTATTATTGTATTTACAATGAGGCTTGGTATGAACACAGCAGTAAAAATGCGGGCAGCATCAGATTATATAAAAAAAGATAGCCTGAATATTACAGAAAGTAAGGATCTTTACATGTTTTCAACCGTATCAAGGGTAAAGAAAGCAGAAAAATCAAGTACACATACCGGCAGCAGCGGAAGGTCACACGGTGGCGGTGGCTTCAGCTTTTAATTTTTAAGAATTATGTTTGTAAACAATATTACCATTAATAATAGTATAAAGGCAATTTGTAAACACCTCCATAGGGTTTCCGTCAAATATTGCAATATCAGCATCCTTGCCGACTTCAAGGCTTCCTATCCTGTCATAAACATTGCAGATTTCTGCCGCGTTTATGGTTATTGCCCGAAGCCCCTCTTCTATGCCAAGCCCCTCCTTTGCGGCAATACCGGCACACAGGGGCAGGCATTGTATCAATGAAACAGGATGGTCTGTTGTTATTGCCACCTTGACACCAGCTTTATGCAATACGCCTGCTGTTTTAAAATCCATATACTGCAATTCAATTTTATTTCTTGATGCTAAGCTCGGCCCTACAATTGCAGGATAGCCTGATTTTTTGATTTCCTCTGAAATCAGGTGCCCTTCCGTGCAATGATCAAGCGTCATATTCAAATCAAAATATTTTGCAATTCTTATTGCGGTCAATATATCATCCGCTCTGTGGGCATGTGCTTTGAGCGGTATTTTTTTATTAAATACCGGAACCCAGCATTCTGACCTGAAATCTACTTCTGTTTCTTTGCCGCTTTGCGAAGCTTTGCTTTCGCAATATTTTTTTGCCTCGAACAGCTCCTCTCTTAACAGTGCGCCGATTGTCATTCTTGTAGAGGGCATCAGGTTGTTGTCACCATAATTCTTTTTAGGATTTTCACCAAAGGCTATTTTCATAGCTGCCGGTTCCAGCATAACCATATCATCTGTTCTTCTGCCGTCTGTTTTCATAAAAACAAACTGACCGCCTACAACATTTGAACTGCCGGGTCCTGTCATAACAGATGTAATACCTGTCTTAATAGCGTTGTGGAAAGCCGGATCCATGGGGTTAATGGCATCAATGGCTTTTACGTATGGTGTAACAGGTTCTGTAATTTCATTGCAGTCATTTCCTTCAAAACCTTTTTTATCCTCCGTAATTCCGATATGGCAATGTGATTCAATAAGTCCCGGCATCACCCAATTGCCTTTAGCATCAATAATTTCGCCGTCAGAATTCTCTTTTGCATCAATTATTTGAGAAATTTTGATTATTTTTCCTTTTTTTATAAGAATACAACCATTATCGTATTTTTTATCACTCATGGTGAGTATTTTTGCATTAATTATTAGAATAATATATCATTCCTTTATATTTTTAATTTTGTACGAATATTATATCCAACTAATGCAAATAATAGTCTTGATGAAAATTTTAAGGGGTGATTTTACACGGATAACAATAATTTAAACAATCAGAACAACAGGGATAATAACAAGAAAAATAACCAAAACAAGAATAATCAAAACAGGAACAACCAAAACAATCAGAACAACCAAGACAACCAGAACAATCAAAACAGAAATAAGTAGGCAAAACTTAATGTATTTGCAAACCGATTACAAAATCCGCCCAAAAGGGCGGATTTTTATTTTAAACTTGAAAATCAGGGTTATGTTGGAAATTTTGAGCTATTTTTTAAAAGCGTATATATACTTTTTTTATTATCAGTGATATAATAAACGTAGAGAAGATATAAAAAGCCGAATAATGGTTTGGTAGGTGCAAATATGAAAATTGAGGTACCACACTTTATTAAAAAAACATTGAAAATTCTGGGAGAACACGGATACGAAGGCTATCTTGTGGGGGGCTGTGTAAGGGACATTTTGATGGGTAGAAAGCCTTTTGATTTTGACCTGACTACTAATGCAACGCCGGAAAAAATTAAAGAAATTTTTGCAGATTACCATGTAATTGAAACCGGATTAATGCACGGAACAGTAACTGTTGTTATCGAAGGGAAAAGCATAGAGATAACAACTTATCGAATTGACGGTGAATACGAGGACAACCGTCATCCAAGCCGTGTTTATTTCACATCTGACATAAAAAAAGATCTTGCAAGACGGGATTTTACAATAAACGCTATGGCTTATAACGAAGAGATGGGACTTGTTGATTTATTTGGTGGCAGGGAACATATTGAAAACAAAATAATATCTTGTGTGGGGGATGCTGACAGACGTTTTAATGAGGATGGTCTTCGGATATTAAGAGCATTGCGTTTTGCGGCTGTGCTTGGATTTGATATAGAAAAGAAAACAGCTTTATCAGTTCGCAAAAATAAGAAACTGCTGAAGAATATTGCAGTAGAGAGGATATTTTCGGAATTTATAAAGCTTATTTGCGGTAGTTGTGCAAAAGAGATTCTGCATGATTTTTATGAGGTTTTTTGTGTGTTTATTCCGGAAATTATGCCAATGGTAAACTTTAATCAGAATAATAAGCATCACTGTTATGATGTATATCTGCATACACTTACTGTGCTCAGTAACATCGAACCTGATAAAAATTTGCGCCTTGCTGCGCTTTTCCATGATATAGGAAAACCACATTGCTACACAGAAGATGAAAATGGGACAGGCCATTTTTACGGGCACAGTAAAATAAGCAGTGAAATAACAAGAAAAATTTTAAAAAGACTTAAGGTTGATAATAATACCATTTATACTGTACAAAGGCTCGTACTTGACCATGATAGAAATTTAGGTGAATCAGAGCAGTCGCTAAAAAGGTTTTTGTCCGGCTGCAGTTATGATTACGCACTTCAGCTTATGAAGATTAAAAAGGCAGATGTTATGGGAAAGGACCCCGAATATTTCGGAAGAATTGAAAAAATTGAGAATTATGAAAAAGCCATTGAAAAGATTTACGCAGGAAATGAGTGTTTGTCACTAAAAAACCTTAATATTAATGGAAAAGATTTACAGAGAGTAGGCGCAAAAGGAGTGGCAATTGGCATAATATTAAAATTGCTTTTAAATAGGGTGATAGACGGGAAAATAAAAAATGAAAAGCCTCATCTGATGTCTGAAGCCAGGAAAATATATTTCGATTTGAGAGAAAATAGACAAATTAATGCGGATTAATTATTTAAAAGTGCGCATAATATTATATGTTTAGATAAGTGAAAAATATAATGGAGGATATCTATGAAAAAAATATTGGTATTTTTATTTGCAATTACAATGGTTATGTCTTTTACTGCATGCAGGAGAGTAGCTAAAGATACAAAAGATATAGTAGAAGATACAGGAGATTTGGCGAAGAACACGACGGAAAAGTTAACAGGAACAGAAAATAAGGGCACTGCTGCAACTATTTCAATTAAGTCATATCGTCTTGCGACAGGAAATGTGGATAAATCAGTGATTATTCCGACAATAGGTGTTAAAAACAACTCTCAAAATGGTATCGACTTAGCGGCATACTTTGTAGTTGAAGCTTTTCAAAATGGTAAAATACTTGTTGAAGCCACAACGGATGTGGTGGATGAGAAGTTTGATCAGAAAAATCAATCCAAAACAATAGCTCCGGGTGAATCATATGATTATGAGTGGGCATGGTACCTTGAGGATATGAGTGATGTCACAGTCAAGGTTACAGAAAAGGATAACAATAA
This sequence comes from uncultured Oscillospiraceae bacterium, assembly GCA_964623915.1. Lineage (GTDB taxonomy): Bacteria > Bacillota > Clostridia > UMGS1883 > UMGS1540 > CAZUVQ01. The sequence continues at coordinate 6,019 of CAZUVQ010000056.1, read as the reverse complement.
TGTTACAGAAGCAACGCTTAATATAAAAAAGCAATAAAAAAGTTTTCTAAAGAAAACGTCAACCGCCTGCCCCCACTCTTTAGGCAATTACCTACAAATTAAAAAAAGTGCCGTATCAATTTACGGCACTTTTCATTTTTGTATCAGATAAAAATTATTTGAGCTTGATTGAACTTAATATATCGGCTATTAGTTCTTTAAACTCAGCCCCGTAGAAAATTTCATATGTCGTTATTGATATTACATAATAGGCATTGCTGCCTGCAATGATACAATTATAACTACTTGATATAAGGTTTGTGTTATCTAATTTAGTAGTATTATTAAATTCATAAGCAGGTTTTGCGCCTATTTTAGTTCTTTCTAGATCTGAAACATCAATTATTTTATCATTATCTTTTAAATTGTCGCTTATTCCGTCAGCAACATCTGCAAGGTTTGCATCTCCAGTTGAACTGTTCGGAATTTTGCTGACATATATAGTTGCTGCGGAATAAGCACCAAAAAAGGAGTCGCTATTCGAATCAGTTTGCCAATTTGAGGGTATTTCAAAGGTTATACCTTCATATGTATGTTCATCGTATGGTGGTTTAGAATCATCCGTTCTCATAATAGTGCCTAATTCTTTTTCATCCAAATCAGAAAAGACAACAGATGAATAAATTTTTTCTTGAAGTGCCGGTAACTCCGATGGTTCTGCTGAAACAGCAATATTATAAAAATAGTTGCCCGCAGAAATAAATACATCTTTTTCAGACTGTTTAAAGTCTTTAGCATTTATTTCAGAGCTATAATATACAGCAGCTTTATCGGCAACAGTTGTTTCCTTGACTTCTGAAAATTTTGAAAGCTGAGAATTTAATAAATTTTTATTATTCTTGTGGTCAGTTTCTGCCCAGGTTTTATATGTATGCCCTTTATAAGAAGAATACATAGTTAATATGATGCTCGAAGCCTCATATATGTTTTGATTATCGCCATATTTTATGAAGCGTACTTCATTCATCTGGTTATCGCTTTTTAAAACAAAATAGTCGGCCGGTATGCTTATTTCAATACCCATTTCCTTTGATTTGTAGGTATGCATTCCATTACTGTCAATATCCGACAAATCCTCTGTAACAGACTCATCAAATTTGAAATCAAATGATTTTGATAGCTCAGCAAGCTCTAAAAACTCGGATTTATCTGTTTTTGCATCAACCTTTAAGACTACATCAAAAATATAATCCTTATATATATAAGTTCTGAAATCACAGTAGTGATCTGCTGATTTATATTGAAAATTTACATATTCAATGCCATTTGCAGTTTTGCTCTTGGTCAAAATATTTGTTGTGACACTATTGCTTTGTTCTTTATGCGTAGTGTATACCTTGTCAATAGTCAAATCATTTTTATCATAAATCAGAATATCATAATATGCCCCGATATTTTCAATTTCAAACCTATTATTCCTGCCGTCAAAGGAGCGGTAAGCAAGTTTATATCTTGGTGAACGTTCAACAGACCAGTTATAGTAGCTGTCGCCAACAAAATCTTTGGTAGAGCTTTTAAGTAACATAGAATAGTCAACAATACTGTTTGTTTCGGTAATCTCTTTTACAACTGTAATTCCTTTGGTTATTTCATCATAAGAGACATCAGCACCAAAGTTTTCTGTTATGAATCGCATTGGAAGCATTGTTGTATTATTAGTAAGCTCTGGAGCTACCAATAATTCAATTTCATTTCCGTTTATATAGGCAATTGCATTTCCTATTATTAGCTTAATTTCCACACCGCAGTAATTTATTGTCACGGTTTTTGTTTCATCGTTCCAATTAACGTCTGCGCCAAATGCTTCTGTAATTACTCTTAGAGGAACAAGTGTTGTTTCATTTTTGACATATGGTGTTTCAACTGTGACATCATTTCCGTTGATACTAAGAGTGCTGTCACCCACGCTAAATAAAATTTCAACCTTATTGTCATTCTTTTTGTCTTTCTCATCGGCGCTTACATCAGAACAGATACAAGCAAAAGCCAAAATTAGAGCAAGGATTACTGATGTAAGTTTTTTTTGTTTTTTCATTTCATAATTCCTTTCAAATCATTAATTTTCAACTGCATTTAAATAAAATAAGTATTCCGTTCCTCCTCTTTCGATTAGAAATTCCATGGTATCACCTACGTTGTATTGTTTCATTGCCTCTTTATAATCAACATTCCCGTGAATGCTTACCACACCAATTTTTTTAATAATATCTCCGGCTTTAATTTCTGCATTTCCAGCAGCCGACCCATCAGCGACATATTTGATTGATAGGCCTTCATACGTAGGAAGACCAAGTGAAGCTGCCCATGATTCTTCGTATTCAATACCTGTTTTTATTTTTCTAAACCTACCATAATTATCAAACTGTGATAAAACGTATTTAACAGTGTCACAGGGGATAGCAAACCCCATTCCTTCAATAGCATCAGAGACAAACTTGGAGGAGTTTATTCCGACAAGTTCACCCTTTACATTAACAAGTGCACCTCCGCTGTTTCCGGGATTTATTGCAGCATCGGTCTGAATCAGCCTATAATCTGAGTTTACTGTACAATTAATACCGCTTATAATGCCCTTTGAAGCAGAATTTCTCAAAGTAAATGAAATGGGAGTTCCAATGGCAACAACAGTCAGCCCAACATTAACCGCGGACATATCGGCAAATTTAATTGGTTTTAACCCTATTTTGTTGATTTTTACAACTGCAAGGTCAAAATCTTCGTCAATATATTTTAATGTTGCTTCGTAGCCCATACCGTCACTCATAACAACTATTATCTGCTTTAAGTTTTTAACAACGTGAGCGTTTGTGAGAATTTCACCGCCTGATTTAATAATAACGCCGCTTCCATGGGAAAGAGCCTCAACGTGTGAATCCATTCCTTCTGCACCATAATTGCCTACAATTGCCACAACAGATGATGACACGTCGGAAATCACAGAAGATAGGCTACAGTCAGATGAATCAAGATTTACTGATGCTGTGTAATTATCACTGTCCCAGGATACTTCTGCACCAAGTGATTGTGAAACAGCCCGAAGGGGAATATATACCCTGTCATTTTGCAATATAACATCACAGTCAAGCTGATTGCCGTTCACAACAACACATGGAGTTTTGACGGTAGCATTAACACTGATAATCAGTGAAAATGACAAAGCTGATATCAAAATTATCATTTTAATTTTATTTTTCTCCAAAAAAAACACTTCCAATCAAGTAAACATAATATTCATTATAAGCCTTATAACGTATATTGTCAATGAAAATATCCTTAAGTACGTATTTTTTAAATAAAAAAACGCAACCAAGAATTTTTTGGTTACGTTAGATTGCAGATAAATTTAGTTTGGGTGGCTTACAAGTATAGTATTTATTACCCTATTAATTCATTAATTTCATCAATAGGAATGTTTGGTTGAAGCGCCTGATTTATTCCTTGTGAGAGAACATTTGATATTCTTTCTGCTATAGCGTCTATATCCTTTGGAGTAACTATCATCGAATTATTACGGAAGGTCTCGGAAATCATATTGTATTTTTGGTTTTCATCCATATGAGTTCCGCTTTTTTCAAGAATATCATCTACCGCATCTGCTGCAATGGAAATTGCATCCACAACCATTGGTACGCCTATGGCGATAACAGGAATTCCAAGGTCTTGCTGTGTCAACGATTGGCGTCTGTTTCCGACGCCGCTTCCGGGGCTTATGCCTGTGTTTGCTATCTGAACGGTTGTGCTGACACGGTGCATTGAGCGTGATGCAAGCGCATCAACGGCAATTAATAGATTGGGTTTAACACGGTCAATAATTCCCTTTACTATTTCTCCTGTTTCAATTCCTGTAATACCCAATACACCTGGTGCTACTGCGCAAACAGGTGATAATCCTTCGGTAAACTCTGCTGAAAATTCAGCGAAAAGATGACGTGTTATAAGAAGTGAACGTATGGTTTTTGGACCTATGGAATCGGGAGTGATATCGCTGTTGCCAAGCCCTGCTACCATGGTGAGTGACGGATTAATATCCGAAATTAAGGCAGACAGCTCATTTTTTATTGCCTCACTTGTTCTGCGACATATTTGAGCATCATTTTGCAAAAGTGCCGGAGCTTCAATTGTAATATATGTTCCGACGGGCTTTCCAAGCTTATCTGCCGCCTCTTGTGAAGTGATACGTACACGTGTTATGCGTACGTCATCATCTCCTTCTTCCTCTGAGTTGACGCCTGATATTTCAGTTTGTTCAATTTCTCGTGCCTGTTGATGAGCTTCAAGGGCAAGATCGGTTCTTCCTTTAAACATTTATAAACAACGCCTTTCTAATTTATTGATTATTTCCCATGGGAAGGTCTTTAGGGCATAAAAAAACACCTGTATTTAATGTTCCAAATACAGGTGAAATATATGCAATTTTTAAGCAAAAAGATCAGACATTGTATAATAACCCGCTTTTTTATCTGACAGAAACTTTGCGGCTTTTAGTGCGCCTGATGCAAAAATATCACGGCTTGCTGCAGAGTGTTTGATTTCAAAAACTTCATCGTTTCCTGCAAATATCACCTCATGCTCACCGACTATGGTTCCGCCACGGATTGAATGAATTCCTATTTCGTTTTTTGCTCTTTTTCTCATTGAGCTATGCCTGTCATAAACATACTGTGACGGCTCTGTTTCAGTATCTGATATGGCATCTGCAATGGCAAGGGCAGTTCCGCTCGGTGCATCAACCTTGCGGTTATGATGCTTTTCAACTATTTCAATATCAAAATTTTCCTCAAGGGCTGAAGTTGCCCGCTTTACAAGGTCAATAAGCAGATTAATGCCTATCGAATAGTTCGCAGAGAAAAACACGGGGATTAAAGAGGATAATGATTTCATTTTGTCTCTTTGCCCTGCTGAGAGACCGGTAGTTGCAATTACTATCGGAATTTTGTTTGTAAGGGCAAATTCCGTTACGCCTTCAAAGGCAGACGGATGAGAAAAATCAATAATAACATCTGCTTTGCCGACAAATTCGGAAGGCACCGCAAATACGGGGAAACCGTCATTGGATTCTGTATTGACATCAAAACCTGCTACAATAAGGATTTCAGTATCATCCGCTGCAAGGCGTGATATTACCCTTCCCATATATCCGTTGGCTCCGCTCAATATTACGTTTATCATTTGCGTACCTCGCATTTTAAATATTTAATCCATAATTATAAATTGCTTTTTTCAGTTTGTCAAGGTTGGTGTCTTCCATATCGCACAAGGGCAGGCGAAGGTCACCAACATTACAACCCAATAGATTCATAGCTGTTTTAACAGGAATGGGGTTTACTTCGTAGAACATCGCATCGCAGATTTCAAGCATTGAAAGCTGAAGCTCGCAAGCACCCTTAACATCACCCTGTAACATTTTTTCTGTCATGTCATGCATTTCCCGCGGAAGAATATTAGCTAAAACTGAAATTACACCGATTCCGCCGACAGACATTATGGGAACAGTCATATTATCCTCACCTGAGTAAATTGCAAGGTCAGGACAGGTGGCGGCAATTTTTACAACCTGACCCATATTAGCACTGGCTTCCTTCACAGCCACGATATTCGGCACCTCAGAAAGCTTTTTCAATGTTTCAGGCAGAATATTAACGCCTGTTCTTGAGGGGACAGAATATAGGATTACAGGTATATTAACGGAGTTTGCCGTTTTAGTGTAATGTAAAATGAGGCCATTTTGTGTAGCCTTATTATAATACGGTGTAACAAGTAGAAGCCCGTCAGCTCCCAAAGCTTCGGCTTCACGGGAAATTTCTATGCCATAAGCAGTGTCATTTGAACCTGTTCCGGCAATTACAGGAATTTTTCCATCAGCCGCTTTTACAACTGTTTCAATACATTTTAAATGTTCGCTATTATCAAGAGTAGATGCTTCGCCTGTTGTACCACAGACGATAATTGCATCGGTTTTGTTATCAATATGGTATTGCAC